>DASWDX010000035.1:0-10239 GCA_036395055.1 Pyrinomonadaceae bacterium
ATCCCCATCATAGACCGTGAATAACCCCGTTGGCCCAGGTACCGGCCCTCCCGTACCCACTGCCGGAGCCTGATTCCGTGGGTCCTGTGGCGACCTCAATGTCTGCGCCGACACTGCGGCACATAAAACCAATGTAGTGAGCGCGGCAATAAGCGCTCTCGTTGCGAGTCTCATCGCAATCCTCCTGCAAAACGAATATAGAAGTTTGTTTTGAATGCCAACGTCGATAGCTGCAAGTTCCACCGTTAGAACCAATCTAAGTTAGCGCAAGACCAGTACTGTCCAATGATGCTGCAGCGCTTTCATTCGCGCACAGCTAAGAACTTTCAGCACTGTTAAGACCTCACCGTTTTTGCCACCCAGAGTCCCTTTTATGACGACGGTTCCGCGACCCTAATGCTGGCCCAAGGCGGCAAAATTCTCACACTGGTCTGAATACGAATCACGGCAGACCATACCTTACCTCTTAGTGGAAATCAAGACTTTTTCATGGTTTAGACCCTATTTGTTTATGTCTTTTCCGTCACGCGTAGATGCCCCGCATGCGCGTATCGTAGGCCACCCGGTCTATAGCCAACATGTATGCCGCCGTGCGCGTGTCCACGGAGTGCGCATCGGCATAACGGCATACGTCATTGAAGCTGGCAACCATACTATCCTGAAGTCGCTGATTGACTACGTCCTCGCGCCAGAAGTATCCCATCCTGTCCTGTACCCATTCGAAATATGAAACTGTGACGCCCCCGGCGTTGGCCAGGATATCCGGGATGACGAAGATTCCCTTCTCATGCAATATCTGATCCGCGGCGGCGGTCGTCGGCCCATTAGCGCCTTCGGCAAGAACCTTACATTTGATACGGTCGGCGTTCTGGGAAGTGATCTGATTCTCCGTAGCCGCAGGAACCAGCACGTCGCATTCCAACTCCAGGAGTTCGCTATTCGTGACGCGTTGCACGCCGGCGTAATCCTCAAACGATCGGGTCGCCTGGAGGTGCTTAAGGGCAGCGGGGATATCAATACCGTTGGGGTTATAGATTCCTCCATGGACGTCGGAAATCGCCACGACTTTGTAACCGGCTCCATGAAGCAACTGGGCTCCGATTCCTCCAACATTGCCTGATCCCTGTACTACCACTCGCGTTGTTTCCGGCGACATTCCAAATCTCTTGATTGCCTCATTAATGACAAATAGAATTCCGCGTCCAGTTGCTTCCCGCCGTCCCGAAGAGCCGCCCAGGTCGATTGGCTTTCCCGTGACCACGGCTGTCACCGTATGTCTCGCGTGCATGGAGTAAGTGTCCATAATCCACGCCATTGTCTGTTCGTTAGTATTCATATCGGGTGCGGGAACATCCTTCTCAGGCCCGATGAAGTCCAGCAACTCGGAAGCATAACGTCGAGTCATGCGCTCAAGCTCGCCGGTGGACATTTGTTGTGGGTCACAGATGATTCCGCCCTTGGCCCCGCCAAAAGGAACGTTAACAACAGCGCATTTCCACGTCATCCAGGCAGCAAGAGCCCGCACTTCGTCCAGGTTTACGTCCGGCGAATATCGTATTCCGCCCTTTGCTGGCCCACGCGCGAAGTTGTGCTGGACGCG
Source organism: Pyrinomonadaceae bacterium (assembly GCA_036395055.1). Lineage (GTDB taxonomy): Bacteria > Acidobacteriota > Blastocatellia > Pyrinomonadales > Pyrinomonadaceae > PSRF01. The sequence continues at coordinate 1,601 of DASWDX010000035.1, forward strand.
ATAACCTTCGAACACCTGGATCCGACCCGAATCCATTCTCGTTGGTATATAAACTTTCAGCTCCCGGTTGGGGACGCGCATAACCGCGTACAAGTCAGCGTCAAGGTTGAGTAACTGAGCTGCCCGATCAAAACGGGACATCATTGACTCGAACGGGTTCTCTTCTTTTATCTCGCGAATGTCATCGACGAAGACGGGGCTTTGCAAACTGGACATCGGCTATCTCCGAATTGTTAAAGTCGGATATATCAAACGTGCATCAAAACTTTCCACCTAACTTCGGGTCGGTGAATTGATAGGCTACAGACTGAGACTCCTTCACTCCGGTAAGCTAGAGGAGCTAAGCATCGCCTTCCTGGCCCAGAACCTCGTTCATCGCCCCACTGCGATAACCCTGTAGATCGAGCGTCACATACTTAAAGCCCAGCTCGCGAAAGCGGCGAGCTAGATCATCGATTACGTCGACGCGCAACGCTCGGGTCATTTCGGCACGGGCAATTTCGAGACGAACGAGACTGTCATGGTGACGCACGCGAAATTCTCTGAAGCCCATGCGGCGAAGGATCTCTTCGCCTCGATCAACTACCGAGAGTCGTTCAATAGTGACCGGGATTCCATAGGCTATCCGCGATGAGAGGCAAGGACTAGCAGGCTTATCCCAGGTTGGCAATCCAACTCTGCGACTTAACAAGCGAACCTCCGCCTTACTCATTCCGGCTTCGATCAGCGGGCTTCGTACGCCGTGCTTGCTGGTGGCGGCGCGCCCAGGTCGATAGTCCGAGAGATCGTCACAAGTCGAACCATCTACTATGAATTTGATTTCTCGCAGGCGCGCCACGTCCTCGAGTTTCCGGTAGAGTTCATCCTTGCAGAAATAGCAACGAGTAGGACCATTGTTGGTATAGTTAGTATCTTCAAGCTCCTGCGTTTGGATCACTTCTCTGCTAAAACCGAATTGACTGGCCAGCCGAGTGGTTTCTTCCCGTTGGCTCGCAGACAAACTGGCTGACTCACCGGTGATGCAAAGAGCGTTTCTTCCGAGTTCGGAGTTCGCTATGTATGCAACATAAGTGCTATCGACACCTCCGGAAAACGCAACCAGAGCGGAACCCATTTCGCGAAGGAGTTGCCGCAGTCGTTCCTCTTTAGCCAAAGCTTGAGCGCTGTCTTCCATGTGAACGGGGACTTCAATTTCAATGTTTTCAAGCAACGAATTAGTCACCACTTTCTGCTCTCCGGAACTGAAGACACGTCCACCGCGCGCGTCTGTATCCTCTTGTTGAATGACGGGATTACGGTGCGCAATGTTATCGCATGCATCAAGATGAGTGCAACAAGCATCTCAGAAATTGCACGCATTGTGTTTGCAGATCACATTTTGGACGCAAGTAGTTTTCCCATGTTAAGATCGAGGTCTCCTCAGATATTCCTGTTCACGCCTGGTTGCGTTTTGCTTTCATGATCCAGCGATTATCACCCTTCACGGTTTCATGGTCTCGTTCCACGGCTTTCGTCGCGATTTGGGTACTGTTGATCGGATGCAGCACTTTGACGCGCGCGCAAACCGAAGACGCTTTTGGTGATGCTTCCGCGGATCCGGTGAAACTATTCGAACGAGGTCAGAATGCGCACGCTCGCGGCGACCTCATAAAGGCTTTGGAGTTTTACGACGAAGCTATCAGAGTAAAGCCGGAGTTTGCTGAAGCCGAGTTCCAACGCGGCAATGCCTTGTTCGCGCTGGGACGTTTGGTCGAAGCGGAATCGGGTTTTCGCCGGGCCATAGAAATTCGCAAGGATTGGTCACTTCCCTACTCGGCCCTGGGCGCTTTGCTCGTTCGTCTCAATCGTGATTCAGAGGCTGAGTCTTTTTTGCGCCAGGCGCTCAAGTTTGATGCGCAAAATAATCTGGCGCTTCGCATGCTGGCCGACGTCCGCTTGCGCGCCGGAGACGCCAGGGAAGCACTCGAACTCACACGGCGTGCTAGCAACGACAAAGAAGCTCCTGTCTCTACCTGGCTTTTACGCGCGATGGCTGAACGGGCCACGAACGACAACAGTGGGGCTTTGGCCAGCTTAGACCATGTACTTCAGGTAGATCCGCTCAATTTCTCAGCTCTAATGGAACGCGCGGAGATTCGCATCGCAGCTGGTGACCATGAACACGCTATCTCCGATCTCAAAACGGCCGAGCCGTTGCTGAAAGGGGAGAAGACGAGCTTTTCGCGGCTTGCGGCGGATTACGAACTAGCGGGTAAACCCGATGAGGCGCGTCGCATTGCCGAAGCCGCCGGTTTGAACAGACCGGAACGTGATTCTGCGAAGGGTACGCTCAAGGTGGTCGGTACGCCGGAAGAAATAGAGGCAGCGAATAGCGACGATCCGATTGCCGCGCGCAAATCTCTGGAGACATTGCTGGGAAAGAACCCGAACAACGCGATGCTCCTGGCTCGTCTGGGCGCATCATTTCGAACGGTCGATCCAAGTCGCTCGCTCAATTATTACAAAAAGGCAGCTGAGTTAGAGCCGGCGAATGCCGATTATGCTACCGGTTACAGTGCGGCGCTGGTGCAGGCGAGAAGATTTGCGGAAGCTGCGGCCGTTCTGCGCCGAGTAATAGCAGCCGCGCCAAACAATTATGCCGCCCATGCTAATCTGGCGACGGCCTTGTACGAACTCAAACAATTTGCTGCTGCGCTGACCGAGTACGAGTGGCTTCTAAAAGCAAAACCCGATCTGACAGTAGCGTATTATTTCATTGCCACGGCGCACGATTATCTTGGAGAATACGAGCAAGCGCTGCAGGGCTACGAAACCTTTCTCGCTCGCGCTGACATGAAGACGAATCAACTGGAAATCGAAAAAGTTAAATTAAGGCTGCCGTCTCTGCGGCGCCAGATCCAACTGGGCCAGGGCGCGAAGCAGAAGGCCAGACATCCCACCAAACAGTAATCAAAAATGGGTTAGGCAGCGAAAAACAAGAATGAAACTGGCTGGAACCAAGCGGCGCATGACGAGAATCACATACGTAATATTTTTGCTTGCCGCAACGTATGTGGCAGCGCTGGCTGGCCAGGAACCTCGTGCTCAAGAGCAAATCGCGCCGCCTCCGTTGAAAATTATCACACGACAGGAACGCTCTCAGCTTGACGAATCAAAAGATCCGAAATCCCGCATGAAAATCACTCTCGAGTTTGCGGAAACTCATCTGGCGAACGCCGAGAACCGTACTTCGCAGCATGAATATGACAGCGCCGCCGCTGAGGCAGGAATGTATTGGGCGTTAGTGGAGAATGCACTTACGTTTATGAAGACAATAGACCGCGATAACAACCGCAAGCGCGATCTCTATAAGCGCCTGGAGTTGGCTCTGCGGGCTCATGGGCCAAGAATAACCTTGATGCGCCGCAGCACCCCAACCGAGTATTCAGTTTGGATTAAAGAGATCGAAGACTTCGCGCGAAAAGGGCGAACGGAAGCGTTGAATTCTTTCTATGGCAATACCGTTGTGCGCGATAACCAGCAAAAGCCGAGGGATATTAAAGAAGGCAGTAAGCCTTAACGGGAAACTTAGTTCATTCCGGGAAACAAATGATCATGACAGCTCGTGTTTACCTTCCTCTGCTGACGGTCGCTTTTGCACTTTGCTTTTCGCTGGCAATGGGCTTTCAGGCTCGAGAGCACCTGACGCCGCAGGAGATTGATCTGGTCAAAGACACCCAGATCCTCGATAAGCGCATCGACGTATTCATCAAAGCCGTAGACCGTCGTGTCCTTGTTCTCAACGGCACAGCTACATCCAGCGCGAAACAGTTGAAAAAAGATTCCGAGAGTTGGGGAGAACTGCCATCAGGTACGCGGGCCGAACTCATCGGCGACATCGCCAGAATCTTTGATGAGGCGATCACAAACATCGACGACGTCAGTGCGCGTGATCAGAACAACCCGCTAATTCCAAAGGCAGTCCGCAACTTAGCGGCCGCCGCTTCACGAATAGTCGAGCAATTGAAACCGGCCAAGGCGCAGGCGACGAACGATGCGGAACTAAGCAGTTTCGAGCAGCTTGCAGAAAACGCTGAGTCAATCGTTCAGGCGGCCAACAACCTCCCGCCACCGGTTGAGAAGAAAGGGAAAGGCAAGACCAACAAACCGAAGGCCACGAATTAGAATTCGTGGCCCTGCTATTAACGAAATCCTCGCTTTGTCGGTCAGCTACGATTTTTCTTCCTCGCTTCCGCGCTCACCATCTTCGCTTCCTGATCAATGGCGGTGCCTGCGCTCGCTTCGTCACCTTCCTCTTTCGCAGATGCAGCGGATTGTAAACGTGGAGAATTCTCGTTAACAGCGAAAAGTTTGAATTCGACTTTTGCCTCTGTCTTGTCGATGCCGCCACTGCCAACGCCGGTGGCACGGCCAAACATTCCGCCGAGTTTCTTTGCCGCTGATATTTTTAGGGAGGCTATGTCCGTAAAAAGGATGAAGTCGCATTGCTTCGCCTTCGCTTCCATTTCAGCTTCAGCAGGCGAGCCGGCATTCAAAGAAACGGCCTCAACGCCGGTGCTTTGAATCTCGCCCAGCAAACGCGAGCGAAGTGATTCGGTCGAAACCGGGTGATCAGTTTTATTGTTGATCTGAACTACGCCAATTCGAATTGAGCCCGGCGCTTTTGTATTGGCGCCTGGCGACGCGATGCCCTGATTGTTTTCGACCGGCGGCCGGCCCTTCGCCATCTGCGACATCATCGCATCGATCGATGGCATGCCGTACAACTCTTGCGCATTCTTCGTTTCAACATAACCAGCTGGCACGTCAAACAGGGCCGCATCCAAAGGCTCACGAGAAAGCTCTATGACTTCTTTCGTTGTCGAAAAAACAACATTACCGTTTGGGCCGTACGACGTCATGGTCTCCATGAGCGGGTAGCCGGTTCGGCCCGTTCCAACTCGTTTGTAACTGACTCTGTCCCGGCAGCCGTTACGTACCGGGGGTGAACCCATCAGCTGTGGGCGACCAACTTCGCAATTCAAACTGAAACTGAAATCGATATACCAGCCATCTGTTTCCATTCGCTGACTCAAGGGGTTGCAGGCGTCTGGCGACGACTCGATGGAGATCGAGGTTTTAACGTGGCGCGCCTGGAAACCAAACATCTCCTTGCGCTCGCCAGTGTCCGTCGAAGTCATGACATAAGTGATGACTCCACCCCGTCGAGATGGACCGGAGGTATCAGCCATACCCGTTTCAATGTTCGCGTTGGAATCTCCCGCATCCATCGGAGTGATGATGTACTTTCTGGTTTTATCACTAATCTGGACCGTTTGCTTTAGATCGCATTGAGTGAGGTTGACAAGGTCCATCCCGTAACCTGTGTGTGTTTCAGAGCGCTCGCGTGCGCCTTTGATCATCGTCATTGTTTCGATGGCTTGTCCCCCGACAGTCATCCGATACTTTATTTTCAGATCATTGGCCGGCGCTGCTTGCGCGGCAGGACGGTTGCGCGTTCGTTGAGCCACAAATGTGGAAGTCCAACTGACTACCAAAACTAAAGCGGCCACCATACTCGTTCCCACAAACCTTTTTCTCATGATTCTCTCCTCAACTGTTTAGCAGTTCTGTTCTTCATTGTTTCAAAGTTAAGTGTCAATCAAACCGCGGGGGCAAGCCCGCCTTCCCGACCTTAGAGCTTCTTTGACTCGCTCGGTTGATCTCGTCTTGAGAGCCTTCCGATCAGATATCATGGATCAACTGTAATCAGCTCATGGTGAGGAAGGTGGGCTTGTCCCCGCTGATTGGCCACGCACTGTATCAGTCGCGCCCTTTAACGTTTCAGTCGCGCGGTTGAGTGCGGCAATAATTCTATCAAGCGCTTCTCTGGCATTTTCAGTATTGCGATCATCGAGCGCCTGACGAAAATCAGGAAGCGGTTGCGCCGCATAACCCGTATATGTTCCCGGCGCATAAATTTGGTGCGTGTACCAGGTACGTCCGCGTAGTCCTCGATCATCGGTCAGTGATCGCTCGACGGCAGTTAACGCGTCATTAATGCGCTGTAATCTTGCGACCGCCCGCGGATGACGATCGCTTGCTTCAACACGTGTTCGCTCGATCTCTGCAACCGTATCCTGTCTAGCTTTCTCAACGCGCTCGGCTTCTTCGGAAAACTTTTGGACGGCATTCATCATCGCCTTCTCATCGAAACCAACCGCAAGCTTGCGACGTCTGGCCGTCTTCATGCTCTCCTCGAAAAACTCGCGGACCTGCAAAGCATAGTCGCGATAATCAAGTGGTAACCCGTCAGCATCCGCCAGACGCATTGCAAGTGTTCCCCACAGCTGCGCCGCGGCTACGTGGTAAGCGAAGCTTGGATCGCCAAAGTGACTCATCCAATAGAACGAGTCATAAGCGGAGTGGTAGACACCATAGTCGCCGCCAAAGCCCATATCGCTTGAAGGTATCCCGAGGTGTTGCAGGAAGGGCGTAAAGTCCGAGCCCGAACCCAACGCGCCGATTCTCGCCTCAGCGATGGAAGTATCAGATCCGGCTTCGGCATTCGTCAGCTCGGGATCGGGTTGCTCGTCGCGTGCGCGTTCCTGCCATTGTTGATAGACCGTCTGGCTTGTTTTTGGATCTTTGATGTCGCGTGTCGCGGAGCGAATTAGTTTCCACATCGAAGGCACCGAGGAGGCACCAAAGTTTGAACCGGAAACTGCTGAGTCAACGTTCAGATACGCGACCGCCTTTTGTTTTAACTCAGCAGCGTTTTCTTCAACCCACTCGGTTGAGCCCAAAAGGCCATACTCTTCCCCGTCCCAACTGCAAAGCACGATCGTCCGGCGGGGTTTCCAACCCTTCTTCAAAAGTGAGCCGAACGCGCGCGCCGCCTCAAGCATCGCGGTGGTCCCGCTGTTTGGATCGACGGCCCCAAACGTCCACGCATCACGGTGGTTGCCCATGACCACCCAACGATCTTTTTCTTCGTCGCCGTCAATGCGGGAAATTACGTTCCAAATTTTTCGCACCTGATAATCCATCACTGTCTTCAGGTGCACGCGAACAAACTCTGTCCCGCCAACATGGTAGGGAAACGGTAATCCGCCCTGGAAACCCTTTGGCCTCACCGGGCCGCGCAATGGTTCCAACAGTCGACGCGCGTCGCCATAGGAAATTGGTTGAACGGGAATGCGTGGCAGCGTTTTGACTTCGTCAATCTTCAGTCGTGGCACGCCGGGCACCGCGGGTTTCCCCGGCGTTAAAGGATCGCCGGGGGCCGTAGACAAAAATTGTACGGAGCCCCGCTGCGCCGAGCTTGCCGGACGCCAGGGCCCTTTTGGATAGACATCTCCCTGCATATAACCATCGTCCGCCGGATCGGAATAAATAATTAACCCCCTGGCGCCATGATCTTCCGCAACCTTTGCCTTCACGCCGCGAAAGGAGTTGCCGTAACGCGCAATAACTATTTTCCCAGTTACGTCGATGCCAAGTTTTTTCAGAGCGTCATAATCCGGCGGCAAACCATAGTTGACGTAAACAAGTGGCGCGGTCACATCACCGCTCGGGCTGTAGCCATTGAACAGCGGGATGATCTTCGGATTCGACGATGAGGGATCTTCCGGGATGATCGCTTCTTTTGCGGTTAGCCTTTCCCGGTGGGGGCTGACGAGCTCCACGATGGCCGGTTGCTTCGGGTAAGGCAACAGCACTTCATATTCCCTGAGGTCGGAAGAAATCCCGTAACTGCGAATCTGATCACGCACGTAAACAGCGGTGGAATAGTCCTCTTTTGTTCCAGCGACGTGTGGCTGCGCGGTCAAACGGCGCAGATGTTCGCGTGCCGAATTGGGTGCAGGGACGATCCGAAACTCGTCTTCCCAACGGCGCTCGGCGCTGGAACCTTCGGAGCTAAAGCCATCAAGATTAGAGGCCGCCGCACCTTGCGAGAACACAATGCCGGGGTTCGTTTGGCCTAGAAGAAAAGCGGAAACAATCAGGAACCGAAACGCGCGATGAAGTTTCAATTCAAATCTCCCTGGTTGAAAGTGGATAACCCTTACGCGACAAAAATCTCGCGATTTCCCTCTGCTTCTGATCGCTCTATTGATTTCGCTGAACATTACTATCCTCGGACGCGTAGAATAAAACGCGAAAGGACGAATCACGATGGACAGTAGATACTATCCCGGCGTTGAAGCAGATGTCTCTCGACTGGTCGCTGAGCTTCGCAATATTTTCGATCAGGATTATGAAGTGCAAACGATGCACGTGTCTTCAACTACGATTGTGCAAGCGCGAAAGTCCAGCACGTTGCGCGATCTTACCGGCCTTTCAGCCGCATTGACAATCAGGGTCACACCGGAAGCGGGTGGGACGCGCGTTGAGATTGGCATGCAGAAGTGGCTTGACAAAGCGGCCGTCGCCGCCGTGGCGCTGATACTCTCCGCCGGACTGCTGATGGCCCTCCCCGCACTCGGCGCTTACTGGCAATACAGACTCACCGAAGACGCATGGAAGATAATCGAAGAGCACATCGCACGCAAAGCTGGGGGATATGTTCCACCTTTGCCCGGACGTTGCGGCAACTGTGGTGCGACCAACACAGCGGGCGCCGGTTTTTGTTCCGCCTGTGGCGCCAATTTCAAGGC
>DASWDX010000036.1:0-8139 GCA_036395055.1 Pyrinomonadaceae bacterium
TGCTAGCTGAATTCGCGGGTGCGGTAGTATTGCCTTTCGCGTTCGGTTTCGTTGAGCGAGTCTGCCGGCGTCGCCGTTACCGTGACGTGGCTGGCCTGGCCGCAACTTATGCTGTTTTGATTCTTACGCACCTCCCGCTGGCGATAATCGGTTCTTTAGCGTTGGGAGTTTATGGTTTCATCCGCATCGAGAGGAAACATTGGAGAAAATCATTAACCTTGCTACTAATGGCCGCAGCACTCGGCCTCGCAGCTAGCTCGGTTTATTGGACCAGAATGGTAACCGAGTTAAAGTGGATCGGCATTAACAATATCAACCCCGACACCTCCGTCGACTACAATCAAAATTTTCTCTTCTCAACTCTTTCGGCAGAAAACTTGAACGTGTGGTGGATAAACATCCTGGCCGTCATGACGTTCTTATTGTTCGTTCCAGCGCTTGCCTTGTTTTTTCGTCGTATCCGGCCCGAAGCGAGGTTTAATAAACTAATGCCGGTCGCAGTCCTGGCACTAATGGCGCTATTCATGGCTCTTCCTTCCAGCGCTGCGTTGTGGAAAGCACTCCCGCCTCTACAACAAGTTCAGTTTCCCTGGCGCTGGCTGGCAATATTCTCGATGGCTGGCTCACTGCTAACCGCTGCGACCATTCCGCTTTGGCTAGAGAACAAAATGCAATGGCGACGTCCGCTTTGTCTTATCGTACTGGGGAGCATGTTGGTATCGGTCGCCTTCACGCTGGCCCATTCTGTGCGCGAGGCGGAATACAGAAACCGGCAGCAGTTCGAAGGCGATCTCCAGTCAGTAAGAGGAACTGCGAGCGTTAAGTATTGGATTCCAGTGTGGGCTAGTCCGACGCCAACAAAGATGAATGGCGCCGTTGACGCAGGCGAGCGGGCGTTAGTGGTCAGGACCTGGACAGCCGAGCATCGCAAGTTTGAAGTGGCGGCTGGCGCGCCGGTTGAGGCACGCATACGAACCTTCTACTACCCGCATTGGGTGGCAACCAGTGACGGTCGTCTGCTTTCGACCCGTCCCGATCGCGACGGGGCACTCTTGATCTCGCTGCTGGGCGATCCGAGTAATGTAACCTCCGTTAACCTCGATTTTCGCGAACCGCGACGCGCCCGCGTTTCAGCGGCGTTAACCGCTTTTGCCTGGTTGTTTATCGGTCTGTTAACGGTCTCTTCAGATTCCGTGATCGCGAAATGGCAAAAGTAATAACAACAGTCAGCTCGCTAAGACTCGAGAAAAGCATCTTTTGAAAATCAAGATGTTACGTTAGAGTATTCCGCTCGTTCATAACCGCCGAGGTCATAAAGCATCTCAGTGGACACAGTTCAGACTTCGAAAAGAGTAGGAACCACGTCGCCGCCGGCGTTCGCTGTGGCGTGGAATTGCATTGCGACTATCGCCGGAAATACTTTCCGGGAAGCGGTGCGCGATCGCGTGCTCTACAACCTGGTTCTCTTTGTCCTGATTATCACTGGCGCCGCAGTTTTTATCGGAGAACTGTCGGGTGGGCAGGAACGGAAAATCATTGTGGATCTGGGGCTGAGCGCGATGCTTCTCTTCGGAGTCTTCATCGCGATCTTTGTCGGCGTTGGCCTGGTCTACAAGGAAATAGAGAGGCGTACGGTCTACGCGATTTTCTCGAAGCCCGTCGGCCGCTCTGAGTTTTTGATCGGTAAATATCTGGGTCTCTGCCTGACATTGCTGGTTAATGTAGCGGTGATGGGTGCCGGCGTTTCGCTGGCGCTAATCTATGTCAGCCACGGCTGGGATCAGCTTGTTCTGACAATTTGGCCCGCCATCCTGCTCATCTATGTAGAGTTGATGCTCTTAACGGGTGTCGCACTGCTCTTCTCTTCTTTTTCCTCACCGGCGTTATCGGCGCTGCTGACCTTCTTCGTCTTCATCATTGGACACTTCAGCGCGGACCTTAAGGGTCTGTCCAGCTCAATGGGCAGCGTCACCACGCGCTGGCTCTTCGCCGGGCTCTATTACCTTCTCCCAAACCTCGCTAATCTTACTTTCATAACTCCCGCGGCCCATGGGCAGTTACCCAATGCTTCGCGGGTTGCCGCAGTGATTCTCTACACACTTGTTTACATCATGGTAACCCTTGTGGTGGCCACGATGATCTTCAGCCGACGTAATTTCAAATGAGCCACAAAGCGTCAAGTCGAGAAGGCTGGTTGTTGTTGATTGTCTTAGGTGGGCTTATCAGTGTGGTGGGCCTATCTCGTTGGCTTGACTCTCATCGGCCGCCAACTGACGCAAACATTGCGGAAGAGCAACTTTACCTTAACGGCGCAACCGCCAGGCGAATTAGTCTGGGGTTTAATGGATTGGCCGCTGATTGGTATTGGATGCGCGCGTTGCAATATGTCGGCGGAAAGATCATGACTGTGCCGGCGAATGTTCCCATAGATAGTTTGGGCCAACTCAATTTGAAGGTGCTGGCCCCCCTGCTAGATACCGCCACGACTTTGGATCCTCAGTTTATGGAGCCCTACGAATATGCGGCCGTTGTCCTGCCTGATGTTGATTTGCAGCAGGCAATACGAATCACAAAGAAGGGAATAGGGGCCAATCCATCCGCCTGGCGGCTTCATCAACACTTGGGTTTCATTTATTGGCAGCAAAAAGATTTTCAGGCAGCAGGTGAAGCATACGCTCAAGGAGCTAAACTGCCCGGCGCGCCAGTCTGGATGGAAGCGATGAAAGCAAGGATGGCTGTAGAGGGCGGCAGCCGCCAACTGGCCCGCGAGATCTATGGACGCATGTATGAACAAACGGAAGACGACCAGGTGAAAGACATGGCAAGGTTGCGCCTGATGAATCTCGACTCGCTAAACGACAGGGATGCGCTACTCAAAGCACTGTCGGTCTTTCGGGCTAAAACGGGTCGCTGCCCTTCTACTTGGAAGGAAACTGAACCGCTCTTGCGCGATTTAAATATGAACACTGACTCAACGGGCGCTCCACTGGATCCTGGCGGAACACCATACGTGTTAATCGTAGCCAAGTGTGATCTTAATCTCGATCGCAACTCGAAAGTGCCTCGCAAGTGATAACTTCATTTTGACGAGCAATGCGCACCGAACCGCAAACTATGACAAGTGTGGTTGAAATAGATAACTTAACGAAAGACTACGAAGTCGGCTTCTGGCGCAAACGAAAGATGCGCGCGCTGGATGGACTCTCTCTGACAATCAACCATGGCGAGATCTTCGGGTTCCTGGGAGCGAATGGCGCGGGTAAAACCACCACGCTGAAGCTGTTGATGAGATTAATTTTTCCAACTGCCGGCAGGGCGCGGATTCTCGATCATGATATAGCTGAGGTTTCCATGCACAGTCGCATTGGATATTTACCGGAGAACCCCTACTTCTACGACTACCTTAGCGCGCTTGAATTTCTAAACTTTTGCGGCCAGATCTTCGGCTTGTCGAAAACCGATCGCAACAGTCGAGCGAAGGATTTGCTGTCGCGAGTGAAGCTTGACGAAAGCAAGTGGAACGTGCAGCTAAGAAAGTTTTCCAAGGGAATGTTGCAACGAGTCGGTCTGGCGCAGGCACTGATCAACGATCCCGAGGTGGTATTCCTTGATGAGCCGATGAGTGGGCTGGATCCGGTCGGAAGGCGCGAAGTTCGTGATCTCATTGCTGCTTTGCGACAACAAGGCAAAACCGTTTTCATGTGCTCCCATATTCTCTCCGATATTGAAGTGCTTTGTGATCGCGTTGCCATTCTAAAAGGGGGCCACCTTGCGCAGGTCGGACACCTCGAAGAACTGCGGCAACAAGTCGTAGGTCCTAACCTGGTTGAGGTGATCATAAGCGGCATTGACGAATCCGCGCTCAGACGGTATTTGCCCAGCGACAACAATTTTTTGATAACTTCCACGCCGGCTGGATTGAGAGTTGAACTAACGGGAGAAAAGGATGTTGACTCTGTAATAGCAGCTCTTAGACAAGCAGGAGGCAAACTAGTATCTGTTCAGCCGTTAAGGCAGTCACTTGAAGAGTTGTTTCTTAAGCAGGAGTAGAGGAAACTCTGTCTGAGCGCGGGCTGGATAAGGATGTTATCAGTGACGTATCCGTAGCGTCTTACTTAAATTTGAACCCGGTTACTTCCATCTTGATATTGGCGCGATCATCTCTATCAGTCATTCCTTCCAATCTTACCTGAACAGGCATAGTGCGATTAGGTTCCAGCTCAGTTTGCTGATTCTTAGGCAACACCAGCACCGTGTGCTCTTTAACCGGCTGCCCCTGATGATCCACGACCGTCCCTTTGATTTCCAGACCGTTGAGCGTTCGTCCGGTAAAGTTACGAACAGTCGTTTGGAGATTCATTACTATATCTCCAAGCGCTCGCTTCGACTCATAAGCTTCGGCAGGGTCGAGAACAATTTTTGGTTGGTTCGCCGCGAATTCGGGTGAGCCGGCACGTATCGCACCTTCCAGCGTCGGTTCAACCGAACCGCCACCTGTCGCGCGCATCAAAAAATAAAAAAGCGCCGCAATCGCCACTGCTGCTATCACGGCGACAATAATGATTATCTTGCGTTGCGAGTCATCCGTTTCTGAAACTTGTCGCTCTGGAGTAGCCATGTTTGTTCGTACGGATTCTAGTGCGCCCTAATCACGTTTTGCAATGGCCAGTCGAATGGTAGCTTACCGGATTACTGGTTTATTTAGACGAGTAGCGAGCTAAAAAGTTTCCGAATGAACGGGGTGGGACTAACAAGTCCTACTGCAATCAAAAGTTTTCTGACAATAAACGATTGACCAGATCCTCGAGCTCGGGATAATCGATTGGCTTAGTTATATAGGCGTTGCATCCCGCGTCCAGTGCTTCACTATGAAAATCAACAGTATCGTGAGCGGAAACTGCAACTATCGGCACCTTGTTCAGGCCCGGGAGGCTACGAATCTTTCGCGTCGCGGCGAGGCCGTCGATGAACGGCAAGCTCAGATCCATTAAGATGATGTGAGGTTGTATCTGATAAGCCACTTCTACGGCCTGCTTGCCATTGATAGCTTCAACAACATGATAGCCGCTCATCTCGAGCAGTCTCTTCATCATCTGGCGGTTGTCTTCGGTATCCTCGACGAGTAAAACTGTGGCTGCTTCATCTCTCCTGTCCACGAAGTCAGCAGCTCCGTCTTGGCCAGATTCATTAGGGGCGATCAAGGTTTCTGACCTCCAGTTAGCGGAAAATTCTGTATCACTAGAATACGCAGGCCTTTTTTGCTAAGATCGCGCACCGAAATACGACATATCGAATTCCCCCTGTCGGGTTTAATCAGTACACTTCGCTGGCTCCATCACCTTCTCCCCAGGCTGGGCCCCAGGAGGTTAGAGCAGGTACTTCAAAAACCAGATGAAGCCATTATTGTCAGAATCCGAAGATAACGACGCGTTGCGGGCTCTCGGACGGGCCTCTGTCCAGGTTGTTCACGATCTCAAGAACCAGCTGAATGGTCTCAAACTCTATGCCACGTTTCTGCGAAAGCGCTTTGAAAAAGGCGACCGACCAGCCGACGAGTTAGAGACGGTCAATAAATTGATCGCCGGCCTTGACCGAGCCGCCACTGATCTCTCCATGATTGTGGAGTTTGGTCAGCCGCTATCGCTGAAGAAGCAGGCGGGAATCGATCTTGAAAAGATCATGCGCGACATTGCCGGAAGCTTCAATGCTCGGCCTCCGGTCACCGGAGCACTAGCTAATTCGATTGTCATTGATGCCGCACCCGTTCCGCTGTTGGGTGAATTTGATTCAGCGTTATTAGGCGCAGCGTTGAAATCGATCTCGCTTGGCGCGACGAAAATGCTAAACAACAAAGTGTGCCAAGGGCCGTTGAGGGTGCAGCTGAAGGATGAAGCGTTTGGAACCAGGCGCGACGCTGTCATTGAGTGGCAGGTGTCTGATTCGTCAGGTCACGATCCCTTCCATTCATTTGCCGGCAGCAATGAAATTCGATTGTCGCTTGCAGCAAAAGTAATCGAGGCGCACGGCGGTTCGGCACAGCGCCAAAACGGTACTTTACGTGTGCGCCTTCCACTGGCGCCTTGAGCATGGCGATTGGGAGTACAACAAAACAGTAAAACCAACACGGAACGTTTCCAGGGAGGACGATTAGTGGAGAAAAATGACGTGCGAATTCTGGTTGTTGACGATGAGGAATCGACCGCTGACTCATTGAAACTAAACCTGGTGGAGGAGGGTTACACCGTTGATACCGCAGGCACCGGGGGTGAAGCGATAGAACTCTTCGATCAGGGGGGACACCATCTGGCAATTTGCGACCTGCAACTTCCTGACATGGATGGACTGGAAGTTATGCGTCACATGAAAGACGCCCGGCCCAATACTGAAGTAATCGTGGTCACCGCCCACGGTACGACTCCGAAAGCAGTGGAAGCAACAAAGGCCGGCGCGTTTGATTTCGTCGATAAACCCTTGGACTTTGAAGAACTCGCACTTAGGGTTCAAAACGCGTTGAAGCATCAGGAATTAATCGACGAAAACGCCAACTTGCGCCGACAGATGTCCACTCGTTCGGAATATTTCAACATCATTGGATCCTCCAAGTCGATGCAGACAATCTATGAAACGATCGATGCCGTGGCCAAATCGGATGCTAATGTATTAATCGTAGGTGAGTCCGGAACAGGTAAAGAACTAATCGCCAACGCAATTCACTACAAATCACTGCGCTCACGAAAGCCTTTCATTAAGGTCAACTGCGCCGCCCTGCCAAAAGAGTTGATTGAGTCTGAGCTCTTTGGCCACACCAAGGGCGCATTTACCGGCGCCCACGCTGACAAAGAAGGACTGGTGCAACACGCCGCGGGCGGCTCGCTAATGCTCGATGAAATCGCGGAGATGCCCGTCGAGCTGCAGCCGAAACTCCTGCGTGTGCTGCAAGAGCGAAGCTATCGCAAAATTGGTTCTGAGAGAACTTATGCGGTGGACTTCCGTCTCATCTCGTCCACCAATCGTCCGCCGGCAGATGCGATTCGTGATGGTGTGTTGCGCGATGATCTTTTCTATCGCATTTCCACAATTACTATCCACGTGCCGCCTTTGCGCGATCGTAGCGAAGATATTCAACTCTTGACCGAGCATTTCCTGCATATGTATGCGCAAAAATACGATCGCCAGATTGCTGGAGTCTCACAGGCTGCTTATCAACGACTGTTCGGACACACCTGGCCGGGCAATGTGCGCGAGCTACAAAATGTTATCGAGCGCGCTGTTTTAATGGCCAAAGGGAGTCGCATTGAGCCCGTCGATCTCCCATTCGATAATGGCTCGCTGCCGGAAGGCTCGCCGGCAGGAACCGGCTGGGATGTGCCGCCTAACATGACCCTGGAAGATATCGAGCGGCTGGTAATCGAGAAGACTCTGCAACGCACCGGCGGTAACAAGCAGGCCGCGGCGAATCTCCTCGGTATCTATCGCCCGCGACTCTACAGCAAGATAAGGAAGTACAATATTGACGTTGCTGCGCTGATGTCCACCTGAATATTTGTCAAAGTCGCCTGTGTTAGCGGGTCGCAAGGGGTGAAAACGAAATCGAATCGGATCAAAGAACAACCACCCGCTGACGCAGGTGGTTCTGACATCGGTTCTTACATTCAGCTCAGATCTCAATAGCGTCGAAATCCTGCAACGCATCGACCTCTTGATGAAACCAGTCAAGACTCACCCTCTACTCAACGGCCGTCTACAAAGCATCGACGCGCTGCGCGGCATCGCGGCACTAGGCGTCGTGCTTTACCACGCCGTGATGCAAACCACCAATGCGGTGCCGAATAATGTTTTCCGCTGGCCGGTGAAGCTGCTGCAGTTCGTTAGTTCCTTTGGCTACATCGGCGTCTTTCTCTTCTTTGTTATTTACGGATTCTGCATCCATTTGCAGTGGGCCAAAGCACGCGCTGCACAAGAGCAGCAGGCGCTTCAGTTTCGTTCCTTCTGGCGACGACGCATCCGCCGGCTGTATCCGCCTTACCTGATTGCCTTCGCTTTGTTCATGCTAATGGCGACGCTAACAACAGGAATTAACGTTACGCATTTCTTTATCTAGGACGTGGTGCTGCATCTGCTGATGCTCCACAATCTCGA
>DASWDX010000037.1:0-5009 GCA_036395055.1 Pyrinomonadaceae bacterium
CCGGTGGCCGCAGAAAGGGAGTTTGAGACAGCGGAGTAAGAGACTGCCGCGTTAAAAGCTGGACAGCAGCAGGTAGGGAAGTGTTGATAAGAGCGCGAGAGAGTGGCGAAATGCTGGTCATGGTGGCAGCTTGCGTTGTGGTAGCAAGACGCGAATTTCAAGCAATTGGCCCAGGTGACAATGTGGGCAACGAGCTGAAGCTGGTGCTGGCGCCGCCGGCTCCGGGGGCAACGATTGCGGTGTTGAAGCGACAGCGGCAGTATTAGTAGTGACCGCGCTCAAGAGCGTGCGCGCTTGTTCCAGTTGCTGCCTACAAGCAGGACTCCAGATACCGTAATAGCGGACCTTGGCGCAGCCGCGCGGCAGCACATGCAGCAGGAAGCGATGGATGAACTTCTGGGCCGGGAGGGTGACGCGGTGTAGTTGCTGGCTGTGGTTGTGGCGATAACGAAAAGTGACCTGCCCGTTTTCCAAGCGCTCCAGGCGAGAGTTACTAATGGCCACGCGAAAGATGTAACGGGCGAGGTAGTTGAGTACCTGGCGACCCTGGCCCGCCGCTTTGCAGTGGACCACCCAGTCTTTTTTCACACTTGACGCGGTACCTGCCCCAGCAAGCCCGCCTTTTTCAAGGCGGCACAGAACTTGGCCCGGAAGATCACAGCGAGCGCGCCTTCAGGCATTAAGAAGGGCGAGTGCCTGGTCGCCAACCACGCTTTACCATCAGCGGAGAGAGCGCCTCCGGTGACCAGCGGGTGAACGCAAACCGAATTGGCTTGACACGGTGTTACAGTGACAGATATGACCTTCACAGTTGAGTACGACCGAGAAGATGATGGTCGTTGGTTGGCCGAAGTAGTCGAGTTGCCCGGAGTGCTAGCCTACGGTGTTAGCTCGGATGAGGCCATTGCTAAGGCTCAGGCGCTTGCGTTGCGTGTGCTAGCAGATCGTCTGGAGCATGGCGATAGTAAGCCGGAATTTGTGTCCATCTCTTTCGCTGCCGCATGAGCCAGTGGTCGTCAGCTAAGGCCAGGCGCGTTCTCGCCGCGTTGCTACGCATCGGATGGAATGTCAAACGTGAATCTAGTTCTCACAAAATCCTCTCTCGGCCTGGTTGGTCTGATGTCGTCTTCGCTTTTCACGATAGAGATGAGATTGGTCCGAAGATGTTGGCGCGCATAGCGAAGAACACTGGACTCGAACCCAAGGATTTGTAGCTTGGAGGGATGATTCAGCGGGCAGCCCAACGTAACTCATTCAACCGGAGCGTAATGGAAAGTAAGACGTTCCATCGTGCAACGCAATCCAACAATCCACCCGAGCCTAACGTAGCGCAAACTGTTGGTTTGCGTCGCATGGCAAATGTGCAACTGAGACAAGTCTCTTCCGAAAGATCGCAAACTAACAGTTTGCGCTAGACTGAATGTCCCGGTAGCCGTTTCCGATATTAAGTGCTAAAGTTTCTTTCGACACCTTTCTTAGTTGCGCGGTTCGTAGTTTTAATTTCCTTAACATGAAACTTACCGTTCTCGGCAGCGGATCAACGGGCAATGCGGTTTTGATCGTTGCGGGGCAAACTCGTGTTCTGGTCGACGCCGGACTCAGCGCCAGAGAGATTGCGCGGCGGCTCGCACTAGTCGGGGAAGACGTGCAGAAACTCGACGCCGTCCTGGTCACGCATGAACACGGCGACCACTCCGGCGGCCTGCGAGTATTGCTCCGAACCGTTGACTGCCCTGTCTATATTTCAGGGAAGACTTGCGATGCCTATATCAGCGAACGCCACAATGTTAACGATGAAGAGCCACGTAAACGCGCCAAAGCGCTCCAGGATCGCGTGGAACAAATAGAGTCGAGCAAAGACTTTCGCATCGGCGAAATCGACTTTCATCCGTTCACGATCCCGCACGATGCGGTAGACAATTTCGGATTCACCGCAACTCATCAAGGCGTGAAGATCGCCACCTTGATGGATTTTGGACACATCACGACCCTCGTTAGCGAGCGGCTGCGTGGTTGCGCCGCGGTGGTGATTGAATCAAACCACAGCCGCGACATGTTGAAGGCTTGTGATGCTTACCCCTGGGAACTGAAACAGCGCATTCTTTCTCGCCTCGGACATCTTTCAAACGAAGACGTTGCAGACTGGATTCGTGACAGCTTTGATGGCGTTGCCAGATATCTGGTGCTGGCGCATCTCTCACAACGAGCGAACAACCCCTACCTTGCCAAAATTTCCGCAGAAGTGGCGCTACAGGAGCGTTATCCACTTTTCCATGGGGATACCCAAGTGAGTCTGTCGTTTCCCAGGGAGCCAACTCCCTGGATCGAGGTGTAAAAGAAGGGATGAAGGATGAGGGCGGAAACGTCGGACAAACTTGGCGACACTCCGAACAAGTTGCTGAAGAGTTTGAATTAAGCCCGCGAAGCGCGGCAATAGCGTAGAGCCTGGGGTGGAGCGAAGCGGAACCCCAGGATTGTTGGAGAAAAAGGAAGAGCCCGCGAAGCGGGCGACAGGGCTTGATCTTAAGTAAATCGCAGCTTTTGCGCTATCGCACGCTTCACGCGCTCGGTGTTCTTACCTTCATCATCCTGGGGTTCCGCTTCGCTTCACCCTAGGCTTTATGCATCCACCTGCTACGCGGGTTTTGGAAAATTGCAGGCCCATTATGTTTGTCGGACAATATTCCATCCGGCCTTTGACACGCGCGGTAATCCTGCTGGTCGCTGTTACGAGCTTTGCTTGTGCAGCGAACCAGGAACGACGCAGGATTACACCCGAAGTGGAATCAACAATTGGGAGCATAAGCGAAGAGATTGCGGCAGAGCGCTACGAAAAAATCCATAACGAGGCGTCGGAACTGTGGCGCCAGGACGCCACGCTCGAACAATCAATTGAAACATTCAAGACGCTGCGAACTAAGCTCGGCCCGGTTGAAAACCGAATGCTGCAGTCAGCCACTGAACAGCAAAACTCCAGCGGGCCATTAAAAGGTCGGGCATATATTGTTACGTACAGAACGAAGTTTCAAAATGGCGAGGGTATGGAAACCTTCACGTTGGTCGAACGCAATGGCCGCTGGTTGCTGGCGCGATACTTCGTCAACTCCACCGCGCTGAAATGATTATCCACAGATTACGCATATTACGCAGATCACACGGATAAGCAGTAGAAGAATTGACTGGGCAACTCCACAACATCTAAAAGGCGCAGCAAATCAGCATGAACTTACCAGCTGTTCAGTCGTTTTCTTAATCGGTGTAATCTGCGTAATCTGCGGACCAAATAGAGTTTATGATCGAACGTTACACATTGCCCGAGATGGGCGCGCTCTGGAGTGAAGAGAGCAAATTCCAAAAGTGGCTCGAGGTTGAGATCGCTGTTTGCGAAGTGCATGCGGAGATGGGAACGATTCCGCGAGCAGCACTCGAGCAGATCAAATCGCGCGCAAAGTTTTCAGTTGAACGCATAAATGAGATTGAAAAGACCACCAACCACGACGTCATTGCTTTCACTACCAACCTCGCCGAAAACATCGGCGAAGCCGCACGCTTTGTTCACTACGGCCTGACTTCCTCCGATGTCGTCGATACTGCCAACGCCCTGCTGTTGCGCGCTGCCTGCGATCTTCTGCTCCAGAAAGTCGAGGCGCTTCTGACAGTGCTAAAGCGCCGGGCATTTGAGTTTAAGCACACTCCGCAGACTGGCCGCACCCATGGGATTCACGCTGAGCCCACCTCTTTTGGCCTGACGTTCGCACTTTGGTACGACGAGATGCGCCGCAATCGAGAACGATTGAGCCGTGCGCGCGAGACCGTGGCTGTCGGAAAAGTCAGCGGCGCCGTTGGCACATTTGCGTTGCTCGATCCGGAAGTTGAGGAGCAGGTTTGCGTGCGGCTGGGGCTGAAACCCGCCCCCGTATCCACGCAGATCATCCAGCGCGATCGCTACGCCGAATACTTATGTACGCTGGCGATCATCGCCTCATCGCTCGATAAGTTTGCACTCAATATTCGGCATTGGCAGCGAACTGAAGTCTACGAAGCTCAGGAACGTTTTGCTGCCGGACAGAAAGGTTCCAGCGCAATGCCTCACAAGCGGAATCCTATTATCTCCGAACGTATCTGCGGGCTCGCGCGGGTCGTCAGGGCCAACAGTTTGGTGGGGCTCGAAAATGTCGCTCTCTGGCATGAGCGCGACATCTCACATTCGTCCGCTGAGCGCGTTGTCTTGCCTGATTCGAGCATTACTCTGGATTACCTTCTTTATAAGGCAGCGACTCTAATTGACGGACTCGTAATTTATCCGGAACGCATGCTTCAGAACCTGCAGTTAACGAAGGGTCTGATCTTCAGTGGTCAACTCCTGCTGACGCTCACACAAAAAGGCGTCTCGCGCGAAATGGCTTATGAGTGGGTACAGCGAAACGCCATGAAGGTTTGGGAGACGGGCGAAAATTTTCAGGAGCTCCTGAAAAAAGATGCGGATATTAACTCGCATCTTTCATCCGCAGAGATTGAAGGAGGGTTTAAGTTCGATACCTATTTACGAAATGTCGGCACGATCTTTGAACGGGTTTTTGGTGAAAGCCCGACCGACAAGGAAAGCTAAGCGCGACGCGTAGCTGTCTTATGAACGAATTAACGAACGTACCTCGAACGGAGCCGACCCTAATAGCCAGGTTCTGCCTTACTTGTTGACGATCTTTTCCGCCAGGTTGCCGATAACAGGCAATTTGAAGAACTTACCCTGATAGGCTCGCACTAAACACATAATCAAGGCAATCAGCAAACCGGCTCCAATAATGACCCAAATCAGAGTCGCTATCAGACCTACCAGCGTTCCCATAACGTCAGCAAGCTGCGCGGCTACAACAACGAATACTAATGTCACTATCCAGCCTACGAAACATACGACCCCAACAAGAACGCTGAAGAGGATCGACTGCATGGCGTGAAAGCGGACCAGCTTGCTGTCTTTTTCGATCAGGAAAAAGACCAGGCCCGAGACC
>DASWDX010000038.1:0-7643 GCA_036395055.1 Pyrinomonadaceae bacterium
AACGGCTGGTTATCATGACGCTTATCCTCACGGGCTTGCCTTTCAAATCGTTTATTCCCGGTTAGTAAACACTACTCCTTTAAAACGCGGCAGCTCAATCGTGAAAGTGCTGCCTTTGCCCAATTCGGACGAGACGGTCACTTCGCCGCCGTGCGCAAGCGCCAGGTGCTTCACAATCGCAAGTCCTAAGCCTGTGCCACCCATTGCTCGCGAACGTGCGCGATCCACTCGATAAAATCTTTCAAATAGCCGCTCAAGATGCTGCGCGGGTATTCCTTCGCCAGTATCTTCGACGATGATCTTGTCCCGTTTTGGTTTTGCGCTCTGGCTTGCCAGCATTTCCGCCTCGGTCCGTCCCTTCGCATCATCGCGCGAGCCGTTTTCAAATTTCACTATCACTGTGCCGTTCTCGCGGTTGAACTTGATCGCATTCTCGACCAGGTTCGTGAGCATCTGCTCGAGCCGCCGCGCATCAGCGAAGACCATTGTGTCGCGAGCGACAGCATTGCTCACGACTATTCCGCCTGCGGCAGCCTTTGTTGCCAGCGATGCGATCACGTCAGTCACGATGGGCGCCAGCTCTACCTGTTCGGCCCTCACCTGCACGTTGCCTGCCTCGATCGCGCTTAGCTCGAGGATATCGTCGATAAGATCCTGCATGCGCGTAGCATTTTTGCGAATGATGGCAAGAAAGCGGAGCGCGCTTTCCTGATCTTCCACCGCGCTGGTCTCGAGCGTTTCGACAAACGCGAGTATCGCGGTGAGGGGCGTGCGCAGTTCATGCGAAACATTGGAAAGAAATTCCTGCCGGACGTGTTCCAGGCGTTCGATTCGCGTGACGTCGATGAAAACGCCCAACGCCCCCTGCGCTCCCGAGCTTCCTCTTGCTCCCCCGCCATTGGCGCTGCTCAGCGGCACCACACGGAGATCGAAAACCAGCCGTTCCGGTCCATGGGTCTCAACCTTAACGCCGCTCCGCTCCGTTCCCTGGAGAGCATCCAGAAACGCGCTGTAGATTGCCGGATTGCGAGTCAGCTCTGTCAATCGTTGAGACTCAAGCTTGCCCCGCGAAAGATTAAACAACCGGTGCGCGGCCGTGTTCGAGGCGACGACGCGCATGTCCTTATCGACGACCAGCAACCCTTCGCGCATGCCGCTCATTGTTGCCTCAAACAGCTTTCCCAGCGCGAAAATTTCCTGTGAAGACTGCTCATCCGGCGGGTGGCTGCCAACGGGCGTCGCCTGAAATTTCTCCGTTGAAGTTTTTGTTAGGAACACTCTGACAAGCCAGACTTCGACGACTAACACAACCAGAACGGCAAGAGCGGCTCGCACAGTAAATGAAGGCAGGATTAGAACAAGGGCGAGGAGAATTTCGCAGACGATGATCAGAATGATATAAAGTTTAGACACAAAGACGTCTTCACACTGCAATCGACGAACAAGTATTAGTGGCGCAACAAGGCCAACGGTGGATTAAACCTTGCCCGGACAGCCGATGAAACGGTAGCCGACGCCAACTACAGTTTCAATGCACGCGCCACAATCACCAAGCTTCTGTCGCAGCCGCCGGATGTGTACATCAAGTGTGCGTGCATCCCCGTAATAACTGTAGCCCCAGACGTTATCCAGTAGCTGCTGGCGCGTGATAACCCGGTCGGCACTCTTAGCCATCACTGAAAGCAAACTGAATTCTTTGTTTGTCAGCTTCACTTTAGCGCCATCGCAGACCACGCGAATGTCGTCGAAGTCGATCAGCAGGTGATCGTCCTCGTAGGTCTTTGCGCCTGTCTCATCCATGCGCCTCATTACGGCGCGGACTCGCGCCAGGAGTTCTCTGACGGAGAAAGGCTTCGTGATGTAATCGTCAGCACCGAGGTCGAGGCCGGCGACGCGATCCGATTCAGAGGCCTTGGCTGTCAACATGATAATTGGCGTGCGGCGGGTCGCAGGTTCTCTTCTAAGCCGACGGCACAATTCACTCCCGCTCATTCCCGGCAACATCAGATCGAGAATTATCAGCAAGGGCGGCTCTCGCTCGTTGAGGGCGGCGGCCAATCCTGCTTCTCCTGTTAATGCCGTAATGGCTGCCAGGCCTTCACGCTCGAAGTTGTACTTCAAACTCTCGGAGATGTCAGGGTCGTCTTCGATAATGAGAATTGGTCTTTGCATCAGTTGCAGGACAGGCACTCTTGCCTGTGTGTTTACTCAGCCTGACAATAATCCAAGCGCCGGAAGATTTTCCATTTGCCATTTCAAATTTTTCATTTGTCATTCAGCGAACCAACTTTTAGTTCTTCGTGCTGCCTTCGATGAAAAATAACAAATGAAAAATGATATGTGGAAAACTTCTCCTGTCTGGCGCGCAGCGTCGTTGCTCGCATAGACAGACAGGAGTGTTTGTCTCACTGTCATTTGAAATGTTTGATGAAGGCTGCTTCGGCCATGTAGACGGTCAACTCGCAGATGTCGGTCACATAATCACCAATTCGCTCCAGGTGTTTGGCTACAAACAGCAGGCGCGCATCTCGCGTCGCAGTGGCCGGCTCAGTTACCATCATTTCAATCAAGCTATGAAAAATATGGTTATAGAGATCGTTAATCTCAGTGTCCCTCTTAATAACCTCACGGGCCGTTGCCGCGTCATTGGACGTAAAAGCATCCAACGCCGCTCGCAACATTTGCAGCGCGTGTTCGGACATCCGGGTCAAGTCAAAAACTGACTTTAGCTCTGGTTCGTTGTTGAGATCGAGGGCCACTCGGGCGATGTTAGCGGCATGGTCGGCAATGCGCTCGAGTACGGGCGCCATCTTCGCAACTGAAATAACAAAACGGAGATCGCGTGCCGCCGGTTGTCGCAGGGCGATGATATCGATGCACTGGCGATCGATCTCAACCTCTAGCCGATCAATCTGATCGTCCTGCTCAAGCACTTTGCGCGCCAGCTCACTGTCGCGCTCAGTCAGCGCCTTCATTGCCCGCTCGAGCGCAGTTTCGGCTTCTCCCCCCAGAAGCAATACACGATCGCGCAGCGAGTTGAGTTCGTCGTCGAGATGTCGATGGTAGTCCATAAATGTACTTTGATCTTTGTACTTAGTGCTTTGTGCTTTGCGTTCAATTTGTACTTAATACGACGAAATGTTGACTCAAGTAAGGCCAGCGAGCAAAGCGCAAAGTACAAAGCTCAAAGTTCAGTAGTTACCCAAATCGCCCCGTTATGTAATCCTCCGTCAGCTTCTCGTCAGGATTAGTAAACATCTTTTCCGTTGAGTTGACCTCTATCAGTTTACCCAGCAGAAAGAAAGCCGTCGTGTCGGAGACGCGCGCTGCCTGCTGCATATTATGTGTCACGATCACGATTGTGTATTGCTTCTTCAATTCCACAATTAGTTCTTCAATTTTGTGCGTCGCAACCGGATCAAGCGCCGAGGCTGGTTCGTCCATCAATACTACCTCAGGCCGGATCGCCAGCGCTCGGGCAATGCAAAGGCGCTGCTGCTGTCCGCCGGAAAGGCTTAAGGCAGACGTCTTCAGACGATCCTTGACTTCAGTCCAGAGTGCCGCATCCCGTAGTGCCTGCTCGACGCGCCCCTCTAGTTCAGCCTTACTTGATGTGAGGCGATTTATTCGCAAGCCGTAGGCGACATTATCAAAGATCGACTTCGGAAATGGATTCGATTTCTGAAAGACCATTCCCACCTTGCGCCGCAGTTCGACGACATCGGTTCCCGGTGCATAAATGTCGCGGTCATCAATCAACACTTCGCCAGCGACGCGTGTCGCCGGGATCACGTCGTTCATGCGATTCAGTGTGCGTAGAAAAGTCGACTTGCCACACCCGGAAGGTCCGATGAAAGCCATCACTATTTGTTCAGGGATTTCCAGCGAAACGTCATGCAGCGCCTGAACCTTGCCGTAGAAAAAGTCGAGATGTCCCACGGCGATCTTAGTCGCGTCGCTCATTCGCGAGGAATCCAGTCCGGCGGAATCTCGCTCCGGAACCCTAACCTTGGTGGTAATTGTTGGCGCGGTTGTCGACATTACTCTTCAAATCTCAGATCTGAACTCTGGAGACTTCAAAATCTCTTGCGCGTCAGGAAACGTACGACAATATTGATCGACAGGATTATGGTCATTAGGACGAGCGTCGCGGCCCACGCCTGCGCATGCCATTCGTCGTACGGCGAAATTGCGTAGTTATAGATTTGCACGGTAAGCGAAGCAATCGGCTGGTCAAGATAGTAACTGAAAAAGCGACTACCAAAGGCGGTAAACAAAAGCGGCGCCGTCTCTCCAGAGATACGTGCGATGGCTAGCATTGCGCCGGTTGCTATTCCTGACGCTGCCGCCGGCACGACAACTCCGAGCGTCACACGCCATTGCGGCGCACCCAGGGCCAGCGCTCCTTCCCGCAAGCTGTGGGGTACAAGTTTGATCATTTCTTCGGTGGTGCGGGCAACAATCGGAACCATAATTAACGCCAGCGCGATGCCACCAGCCAGCGCTGAGAAATGTTTCAACGGCACCACCACGATCGTGTAAACGAAGACCCCCGTTACAATGGAGGGAATGCCTGTTAGCGTGTCAACCAGAAATCGAACCAGACTTCCGAAACGCCCAGTGCCAAACTCCGAGAGATAAATGCCGACTGCGATTCCGAATGGCAGGCCGATTGCGGACGAGAGCAGGAGCAGCACCATGGTTCCAAGGATTGCGTTTCCGATGCCGCCGCCTTCGCCAACCGGCCGGGGACTATCGATGAGAAAAAGCAGGTTGAGCGAACCAATCCCCTGCATCGCAATGTAAACGAGAATGATCAGCAGTATGCCGACAGCTATTACCGTGCAAAGCGCTGTGAGCGTCGTCATAGTCGCGCTCGTCGAGCGGCGTAGTCGGTCTACTTTTCTCATCAGATTTTCTTCTCGCGTAACGGAAACTGTTGGTTTGCGCGTTAGCCGACCTTGTCTCATTTGTCGCGCAAGTTACGAGCTTCGTTACATCAGGCGGCGGCTCCAACCCCACTGTTTTTGCGGGTCACGCTCCACACCAAAAGACGGGCGATTGCGTTCACTACAAAGGTTACTAAAAATAAGATGAGTCCTAATTCAACCAACGCGCTGAGATAAAGGTCTTGTGTGGCTTCGGTAAACTCGTTGGCAATCACCGAGGCTATAGTGTAAGAAGGCTCAAACAGCGAAGCGCTGATCTGTGGGCGATTGCCGATGACCATTGTTACGGCCATGGTTTCGCCAATTGCCCGGCCGAGGCCCAGTATCACGGCGCCTGCTATTCCGGGTGCGCCATTCACTAAGACAACTCGCGTTGTTTCCCATTTTGTTGCGCCTAACGCCAGCGCTGCCTCGCGTTGCAAATTCGGAACAGCCGCCAATACGTCACGCACAACCGCTGAGATGATTGGCGTCACCATGATTGCGAGGATCACTCCGCCGGTGAGCAGACCAATCCCTGTGATCGATCCCTGAAATAACGGCAGCCATGCAAACCAACGCTGAAGCGGCGGTTCAACGTGTACGCGCAAAAATGGGGCTAGCACAAAAATTCCCCAAAGCCCGTAAACAACCGAGGGAATTGCCGCCAATAACTCCACCAGAAAGCCAAGCGGTCGCGCCACATAGTAGGGCGCCTGCTCGACCAGGAAGATTGCTATACCCAGCGAAAGCGGGACGCTTATCAAAAGCGCTATTAGCGAAGAAACAATTGTGCCGTAGACAAATGGTAGTGATCCGAAATTACCTTTAATCGGATTCCAGATCCTGCCAGTGAGAAAACCAAAACCAAACTGGCGAATCGAGAGCATCGACTCTGAGGCAAGCGCCAGAATCATTGCAAGCACTAGCACTAACACCAACACCGCGGCGATCAACATAAGACTGCGAAATATCGCGTCACCCGTGTTTCCGGTGGGCGATAGCGCGCGCCACAAAGCGCTGGTCTTGTTTAGAGGCGGGCGTTGCCCGCCGATGGCTTGCTCCATTTTAATGACTGAGAGAGGCTGGCAACGCCCGCCTCTAAAACGGTTCCTTAGCTAACTGCGAACACGAAACTGCAAATCTATCGCAGCGGCTTGCCTCCCGATACTATGGAATTGATCTTCGCTTCAGCGCGCTGGACAATCTCCTGCGGCAAAGGCGCGTAGTTGAGATCCCTGGCGAACTTTTCGCCATCGTGGGTTCCCCACCACAGGAAATCAACCAGCGCTTTGCCCTTGCCCGGGTCTTTCTGTTCTTTGTAGACGAGTATGTATGTGTAACTTGAAATTGGATAAGCAGTCTTGCCGGCAGCGTCGGTAATTGACACTCGCAAATCCTCCGGCGTCGTAGCTACGGACTCGGCAGCCGCCGCCGTAACAGCATCGAAGCTGGATTCTACGAATTCTCCGGATCTGTTCTTAATAAGGGCAACCGGCAACTTGTTCTGAACAGCATAGGCAAGCTCGACATAGCCGATGGTATTTGGCGTCTGCTTAACTTGCCCGGTAACTCCTTCATTTCCCTTGCCACCGATACCCACTGGCCAATTGGGTGATGTCCCGGAGCCAACTTTTTCCTTCCACTCGGGGCTGACCTTCGACAGATAATCGGTGAATACTGCGGAGGTGCCACTTCCGTCCGAGCGATGTACCACGGTGATATCAGACGCCGGAAGATTTGCATCGGGATTATCTGCATTGATCCGCGTGTCGTTCCACTTCCTGATCTTCCCCAGGAAAATGCCGGCAATTACATCGGGCGAGAAGCGCAGGGGCTGTGCAATGCCTTGAAGGTTATAAGTAATAACCACAGCGCCAAGAATTGTCGGCACGTGCAGTATTTCAGCTGGCGTGGCTTTCAGATCTTCATCTTTCATTGCCGCGTCCGTAGCGCCGAAGTCCACCGTCTGCGCCTGGATTTGTTTAATGCCGCCACCTGAACCAATCGACTGATAGTCAATGCGGATGTTGGGATGAAGCTTGGTGTATTCACTCACCCACTTCTGATAAAGCGGATTGGGAAATGTTGCGCCCGCGCCCTGAAGATGTATGGGACCTCCTTCGGTGCCGGGCCCGCTACCACTACAGGCAAGGGCGAGCAAAGCAAATGATGCGAGCAGAAAAATAGTCGTGAGTCGCTGGGATTTCCAGATAAAGGGCATAGGTTTCTCCAAATAGATTGTTGATTTCCAAGTAGGAATGTAGGCGCGGAGTGTTACATCCGTCTGAACTATATCTGAATTCTGGGTAAACTTCCGGCCTCGTTTCGCACGTCCTTGCCGATCAGCTTGTGCGTGGATTCGCCAATAAGAGACGGTAGCCGACGTTCACCATCGTATCGATACTGATCTTGCAGGAGTTCAGCTTATTCCGCAGCCGGTAAATGTAAACATGCAGGCTTTCCATGTTGACGGGCTTTTCCCTGCCCCAGGCGTATTCCCAAAGCTCTTCGGCGGTGACAATCCTTTCCGGAGAACGAGCCAGACGCGACAGGATTAGAAACTCTGTGCGTGGCAGCTTAAGCGATTGACCGCCACAGGTAACGTAATAGTTCTTGTGTTCCACGCGCAGATATCCGTCATCGTAGACATCTTCCGCCACTTGCGTCTGGCTTTGTCGCTCGGCCAGTGTCACCTCTGTCATCGACATATTA
>DASWDX010000039.1:0-4293 GCA_036395055.1 Pyrinomonadaceae bacterium
CCGATGCGCAACGTTATCGCGTTATAGAAAGCGTCCTCCTGGAGCTTCACTGGTTGCATCGCGGTGACTCGGCATTGGTCGAGCACGTTGCGAAGGTGCTGCCGCTTATACGCGCCGATCCAATATTGATGCATCTGAAACAGATTGTCGGTCTCGTGGGGCCGCGCGCGTTCCCAGTTGAGCGTTGACCAGGCAGCTTGCAGTTCGTCAAATATCAGACGGCCGCGTGCTTGAAACTCGCCCCAGGAAAAACTTGGATTGTTTTTCTCAAACTCGACCCGAACCTCTCTGAAGCCCGGCTGCACGACACTGGGCAAGTCAGTGCCTCCTTCCGGCTCGCTTGCAGTAAGCAACGGCCCTTTAGCCTCGCGGCTGAGGGGCCAGATCCCCCGCACGAACCATTGAAATTCGCCACTCTCGACCTTTGTGCCGCAAAACGAACAAGCGCCGACCGTGTTTTTCTGCAAGGGAGCGCCGCACTTTGGACAATGAAGCGCGGTCGCCTGCGCCGGAGATGGAGACAAAACATCGCGCTTGCGCTCGAGTTGCCACCGCTCGCGAATGTAGTAGGTCATTTCGGCCGGAGCTTTGCCGTCGGCAGCTATCACCTCAGTGTAGTTGGTCTCAAATAACAGACTGACATTCACCGTGGGCTTTTCCAGTCCGCCAACATTTTCTACAGTTAGCGCACCGACAATAATCCCCTTTACTTCCTTCAAACCACTCGGGTTACGCTCGAGTAACGCCTTGCGCGCGCCTTCGCTTAGATAGGGCGAAAATTGATCCAGGGCAGCGACACCATGGCCGCTCGCGTCATGCGCTTTACCGTAAAGCGCGTAGCAAAAATCGGTGAAGACAATCTCCGAAAAGTTAGGATCGAATTTACGCAGTTGCGCAAACTGAGGGGCAACACTTTCGGGCCGCGCATGGATAGTTTCAAGCCCCAGCGGAAATGCTATTGCCGCTGTCGTGGGGGTTGATGATGAGAAGGATTCCCTCCCCTTCGTGCTGCCTCGGGCAAAGCGATAGACGACGAACCCGATGACCGCGATGTCTACGGGAACTCCGACCGCTGGATATTCTATTGTTAGCCAAATAAGCACCCTGACCACGCCGACGATCGCGCCAGCATCACCCCCGCCACTGCTGCCATGTCCGCCACCACCGCCGTAGGACTGACCGCCGCCCACACGGGCCCGCACCTCACCGGCAATCGCAAGGCAAACGGTGATAGCACCTGCGACTAAAGCGGTGCGCAGCAGCAAACGGAATATTAAACTCGGATTTCGAGTTTTCATCGCAACTCAAAGCGTGGCATGTCCGCTAGCTCGTTCGGATTTTCACCGGTTGCGGGTAGATGCTTGGCAAGCAAGACGCCAAGACTCTCTACTCCCGCCAGCAGCGTTTGCGGTTCCGGCTTTTTCCCGGCCTCGTGCAGGTCAAACAAAGCTTGGTTCCACTCCAGTGCGTTCACCCCTTTTAAGACGCCACGATCGGCGATCAACTCAAGTCGACGCTCAAGTATTGAAACGTAGATCAGCAAGCCCATCTCCGCGCTCGTATTGGCGATGCCTGCTTCATAAAACAAAGCTGCGGCGCTGTTTCGCACAGCTTCGGCACGAAATTTTTCCGTGGTCAGCAGTCGGCGAAGCGTATTGCTGCGGGAGGTTACAAACGTCCCGAGGACAAATAGCAACGCGACGTCTATGGCAACCCAGTACTGATGGAAATCGAAAGGCGAAAAAAGCAGAAATAAGAGGACCGCGAAGGCCAGGAGCGCGCCGAATAGATAATCGGCGTGTCGGTAAACGCCGGAGCGCGCGCGAACTACGAGCACTAATTCAGCATCGGTTGCCGTCTCGATTTTTCTTACGCAATTGGTGAGAGTCTCGCGGGCGGTATCATCGAATTTGATTCGCTTCATCTTTATCGCGGCTGGCCGTTGGCTGGATTGTCATTGGGAATAACATTCGGAATCCAAAATGTTTGCCCATCAACCTCCGTCCGCTTCAATCCATGTTTGGGCAGGTCTTTCTCTTTCAAGCCAAGAAAAGTGAAGTGCGGCAAATCGCTAAGAACTGTTTGAAACCAACCGTGCTTTCCGAGAATCTCACGCACGCGTGGGTTATCAAACTCGTTGACGTCGAAAGCGAGCATGGCGATGTGTTGAGACGTGCCCGGCGCCGCTATCGAATAAAGAATCGACTTGGAAAGATCTTTGCTGAAATAGATACCGCTCTTTTCCAACTCCAGCACTTCGGCGATCTGGCTCCGCAGCGGCAAACTCTTCAGACGCGCGACGTCGGCCTCGGTCAGTCTTCCCTGGGCGAGCCAGTAATCAAGGGCCGGCCGGAAGCGCGTATCCCATAGTTGTAAGCTGTCTTCATAACTGCGTCGCGCAGCCTCGGCGCCATCGCGTGGCGTAATATCCAGATTTTCTTTTTGCGCTTCTTCGCGAGCCTTTAGCAACTCCTTCATCGCTTCCGGTTGCAGTTCAACTTCGTCGAAGCCAATTAACTCGGTAGAGTAACCGGCGCGCTCCTGAAACTCCGCCACCTGCGCGTCGCTGATAAAAATACAAACCGGCGGCGGCATCACTTTTTTGTTGGCCAAAAACATCGCGCCATAATCTTCAAGTACGCGTCGCGCTACAATGTCGGTCGGCGGACATATATTTTCGAGCCTGGTCTTTCGGTTCTTGAGCGCCTTATGCAAGACTTCATAAAAGGGAGCGGGCGGCTTGTTGTCATTACCACCAGTTGATCTCGTCATATTTTCCGAATTTTTTTCTGTCATTGCGCCGATTCTGAGATAGGCACCGCTTCGCGCTTGTATAGGGAAAATCGATAGTAAAAGGAAAAATATCAAACCTAACAAACCGTTAGGCGATCGCGCGCGTGTAACCAAACATTCACCACATCTTTCGTAAAACCTGTTAACCAACCTCGGTAACAAGCCATGGATGATAGTAGTGCACGCGTGCACCGGTCAATAAAGCATTAAACTACACTGTACACGCTTTTCCGCAAGGATTAGTTGCTCAGCGTCGAGATCGCAGAGCGATACGATTAAGATTCAATCTGTTGTCTCGAGCCCTTGCGCCAGGCATCTCTCTGTCTGGAAAACGAAGGAGAATTCACACGTAAAGGGTTTGTGGATTCGTTTGAGCTACCAACCGCTGCCCGCTATATACTAGCTCGCTAAATGTTCTGAGGTCGGAAAGGCAAATGAGGCACAGCGAACTGATCAACGAGATTGTTGGCACTTACCGGAAGCATGGTTGGCATTTACGTCGCCTGGTTTTACGACCAGAAACGCTCGCTGAGCTGCAAGCGGACCCGGGCTTCGATTCAGGGCTGTGGAACGGTGTGGAAACGAAAGAAGGGCAGGTTGACGGACTCTGGTTTTCGCGCGAGTCGCATCAGCAACGTGAGGCCTGGGAATTACGACTGCTCGCTGAGAATCCCTTTGCTTTATTCGAAACCTTTGAGAATGACGAAACAGAAGAACAACGGGAAGAGATGCGCTGTGAAATGGAAGCGCGTCTTCGAGACTACGTAAAGAAGTAGTAATCAATCGTAAGTGGAGATCAAGGCGAAAGGGAGTAACGGGTAAGGGTAGCGGGGAAAGGGTAAGGGGTAACGGGGAAAGGATAAGGGGTAACGAGCAAGGCGTAACGAGTAATAGAAAAATCCTTTTCGTAGTTTCCCTTCCCCTTCCCCCTCCCGTTTTCTTTACAGCTTGCCCATCTTTACAGGAATTTGCAGCTGCTCCCCGCCGCGGATCACGACGAGATCCACGGTCTCATACGGTTTCGCCCGACGAACGCGCGAGTGCAGTTCCTCAGGAGTGCGAATTGGTATTCCGTCAAATTCAATCACGACGTCGCCTTCCTTGATGCCCGCCATATCGGCCGGAAGGCTTGCCTCGAGCCTGTCTAATCTCACACCAAACATTTTCGTTCCGGGAATCTCAACTCGTTCCGATCGACGCTCGTTATAACCAAACCGTCCTCTGCCTTCCGGACGACTGTCAAACTCCTTACTCAGTCGATCAGAATCATCTTTCGACATTGTAGTTAATTTCGTGTTCTTCGTTTCATCGTCGCGAATGTAAACAACCTCGACTGTCTTACCGATCGGGATACGACGTAATATTTCCATCATCTCATCGTGTGAATGCACGGGCTGGCCGTCAACAGTAGTAATGATGTCGCCACCGACGAGTCCAGCTTTGTCCGCCGGCGACCCCGGCGGCTCGACATTAGCAAAGGTGACACCGCCATTGCCATCA
>DASWDX010000040.1:0-7233 GCA_036395055.1 Pyrinomonadaceae bacterium
CGTGATTTGGATCACAGTCGCGAAGATGGCACGCGCCATGAAGATCGGGTCAACAACGAAGCGCGCGATTTTCGTAATGCAGTTGGGAATCTGAAATCGCGTTTCGGCAACGGGCGCGAGTTGAATCGAAGCGTTGATGAAGCGCAAAGAGTCTTGCAGGAAGCTAATCGCACCGAACGAGTAGCCCGACACCACTTCGACAATTCAAGGCTAGCCTCCGAATGGTCGCAGATTCGTAGAGAGCTGTCAGTGATTGCAGATGCGTATGGCATTGGCAATTATGGTCGTTACAATGACGATGGTTATTATCGCAACGATCGCAATGACGACTATCGCCGGAACAACCCTAACAACCGAAACGGCAACAACGACTGGTGGCGCCGCATTCCCTGGCCCAACTGAAAAACAGGAGACAGTAAACAGGACAGTAAACAGCCTCGTTCCAACTTGAAAGAGTGGGACGAGGCTTTCGCCTGCTCAGCCTTGATGACAGAATAGCCACATGGCAGGAACGCTCTACCTGGTTTCCACTCCAATCGGCAATCTCGAAGACATTACTCACCGCGCCGTGCGGTTGCTGGGTGAAGTAGAACTCATTGCTTGTGAAGACACGCGCCACACGAAGAAGTTGCTCAACCATTACGGCATTACCACCCCGACCACCAGCTATCACGAACACAACGAACGTGAACGCGCCGCTGAGTTGCTCAAGCGGCTCAAGTCAGGCACAGACATAGCGGTTGTTTCCGACGCTGGAACACCCGGCATCAGCGATCCCGGGTTTCGACTGGCACGGCTCGCAATCGACAATGACGTAAGAGTTGTTCCGGTGCCGGGCCCGAGCGCACTGATTGCTGCTTTGGTAGCATCCGGCATGCCTACAGATGAATTCTTTTTTGGCGGATTCCTGCCGTCGCGTTCCGGCGCGCGCCGCACGCGGCTAAGTGAGCTTTGTTCGATCCCAGCCACGCTGATCTTTTACGAGGGACCCCATCGGATCGCGGCCACGCTCCGAGATGCACGTGAAATTCTCGGCGAACGCGAGGCGGTAGTGGCGCGCGAGCTAACGAAGATGCACGAGGAGATTGTGCGCGGGCGTTTGGGCGATCTGGCGACGCATTTTTCTGCCACCGCCGCTGCGCGCGGCGAAATGGTTCTGATCATTGACCGCGCAGTAATCGCCGGCGAAGACAGAAAAGACGAAGCCGTCGCCAGTATCACGGCGCTGGTTACGAAGTTGGAAAACGAAGGATTGGATCACCGCGCCGCGTTGAAGAAAGCTGCGCGTGAGCTGGGACTCTCGCGCGCCGAAGCCTATCGTCGTCTGGTGGCTGAACGCACTAATCAAAAGAACTAAGGAAGCATTCTAAGAAAGAGCGGGGGCGAGCCCACCTTCCTGACCCAGTGACAATTTTCAGTTGAGAAGCTAATCCAGATCGAAAGCTAATCCCAGATTGGAAGCTAATCCCAAATCGAAAGCTAATCCCAGATCGAAAGCCACTCAACTAGAAGCAACCGATCAATCTGAAACACCTCAAGGTCAGGAAGGGGGCTCGCCCCGCTCTTTGAATTTGTTTCTTTACCCCCATCCTGACCTGGAGCTTGTTTTACTGTCTGTATTGCTTTGAGTTCAGGGCCTCGTTGAGCAGCCCCCTAAATCACGCTTAGTTTCTATTAAACTGCGCCGGCAATTGCTTATCGACTACGGGACGAGTTGGCCGGCTGGCAACTTCCCAAAGCGTCATGTAGATCGTGCGTGCTACCCTCTCCATCTTTTGAAAATCAATCTTGTCTACCGAGTCGCCGGGGCGGTGATAGTCTTCATGCTCGCCGTCGAAAAAGAAAACAATAGGGATGCCATTGCGCGCGTAGTTGTAGTGGTCGCTCCGGAAAAAGAAACGGTTGGGATCGGCTGGATCGTCGTAGCGATAATCGTAGGTGATATTGAGATATCGCTTGTTCACGCTTTCCGTTATCTCGCCAAGCTCCGTGCTCATCATCTTTGAGCCAATGACATAAATCTCATTTGGCCCTGAGAGTTCCCTGTTTCTCGGGTTCGTGTCAGCTTCTTTTTTGCTGCGACCAATCATGTCGATATTGATTTGAGTCACTATCTTGTCGAGCGGAAGTGTTGGGTAGGTAGTAAAGTAGCGTGAACCCCAAAGTCCTTTCTCTTCGCCGGCGTGCCAGACAAACAGAACCGAGCGTTTAGGTCGCGTGCTTGCTTTCGCCAACGCTTCTGCCATCCCGAGCAACGCGGTCGTTCCGGAACCGTCATCGTCCGCACCGTTGTAGATTGCGTCGCCGTTCACGGGTATGCCTATACCGAGGTGATCGTAGTGTGCGCCGAGGGCGACGTATTCATTCTTTAGTACTGGATCGCTGCCTTCGAGTACCGCTACTACATTTTGGGTTGCTGCCGAATCGGATTTCACTTTTACAACCAGGGAGAGTTTCTTGTCGGGGTTCAGCGCAAAAGGCTCAAGCAATTGAGTCCCGTAAACTGATTCGAAGATCGACTGGGCCCTTTGCTTCTCGCCCTGGAACAAAACGTTCGCTACGCGTGGCGATATAACGATCTGCGGTATTTGCGCGCCGGCAGGCGATTGAAACTTATCTACCCTCGTGACTCCGCGTTCCGCCATTCGAATCCTGTTGCGATCCCAGTTCGCCAGATACTGGAAGTCTGGAACGATGACAATCCCGGCGACGCCTTGCTTTTGCGCATACTCGGCCGCGTTCATCCAGTCTTCGCCGCGCTTGCCTGAGAGGTCGGCATTCCGGATACCGGAAGGTGTTCCGTTTGGCGGACCAAAGATGACTGCGATTTTTCCTTTCGCATCCATTCCTCTGTAAGCATCGATATTTTTCGACTTGACGAACCAGCCGTTGCCGGCAAAGACCATTTGTGTCGCGGCAACGTCAGCCGGCCGCACAAAAGGAATGTAATCGTCGCCGAGGACTAGCGACTGGTTATTGAGTTGCGCGCGCGTCTCCGCTTTGTCGATAACGTCTCGGCTGAGAGCGATTTTCTGAAAATAGCTACCGTCGTCACCCGCCGGCTTAAACCCCCAATGCGACAGATTCGTCGCCAGGAATTTGGCGGTCGTGTCCAATCCACGCGAAGGTGTGTCGCGACCTTCCATCTCATCGGAGGCGATGAATGAAAGGTAGTCCTTCAGTTGTGCCGCCGTGATTGTGTCCGCCCCTCTTTGCGACGCGAGAGAAACCGGTACGGCTTTTTGAGTCTTAACAGTCTTGCGCTGGCCGAGTGCGCGGGAGGAGATTAAGGCCGATGAAAGACTAAGGATGATGACGCTCGTCAGGACAAACCGGGCCCCGCACGCGGGCAGCCCGCGCGGGGTGGTAGCTGTTGCAAGTGACCTTCGCATGTATTCTCCGAATGTAATTTTTGAGGGCGCGATAAGCCGCGGATGAACGCGATTACACAAATCTGAAAAGAGTCTGCTGAGCTTTTAGCTGCACTATTCTTCTGATCAGATCCGCGTTTATCCGCGTTCATCCGCGGCTAATATCTGACGCCGCCAAACTCAGGCGTGTTGCACTGCGCCCACCAGTTTTGTCAAGGTATCTTTCGCGTCGCCGTAAAGCATGCCGGTCACCTCTTTGAAAAACAGGGGATTCTCCAGGCCTGAAAATCCTTTTCCCTGGCCACGCTTCAAAACTACCACTGACTTCGCGCGATCTACTTCGATTATCGGCATGCCCGCAATCGGGCTGCCTGGATTATCGCGAGCATCGGGGTTCACCACATCGTTCGCGCCAATCACGACTGCCACATCTGTCGAAGGCAACTCAGGATTAATTTGTTCCAACTCATACAGCGATGAGTAAGGAACGTTGGCCTCAGCGAGCAACACATTCATGTGGCCAGGCATGCGTCCCGCCACTGGATGAATCCCATACTTCACCGTCACGCCTCGCTTCTCGAGCGTGTCTGCCAACTCGCGCACTGCATGTTGCGCCTGTGCCGTGGCCATGCCATAGCCAGGCACAAACACCACTTTGTTTGCATAGGCCATCTGCACCGCGATGTCGTCCAGACTGACCTCACGCATAACACCCTGTGCGCCACCGGGTGCTTCGGATGTAGCAGCGCTGCCGAAGGCGCCAAACAGCACGTTGGTCATCGAACGATTCATGGCGCGGCACATCAGGATCGAGAGAATGAATCCTGAGAATCCGTCGAGCGTGCCGGCAATAATCAGAACGTTATTTTTCAACACGAAGCCGGTGGCCGCGGAAGCGAGACCCGCATAGGAATTCAGCAGCGACATTACGACCGGCATGTCGGCCGCTCCGATTGGCATTACCAGCAGTAGTCCGAAGACGAATGCCAGACCCACCATCGTGAAGAAGAGCGGCATCGAGCCCGGCACAAGAATCAAATAAACAAAAATTCCGATCGTAGTTGCGAGCAGGGCCATGTTGAAAATGTTCTGACCGCGATAGGTCATAGGCGTGCCGCGGACCAGACCCTGCAACTTGGCAAACGCCAAAAGACTCCCGGTCGTAGTCAGCGCGCCGAGCATTACTTCAAATCCAAGGGCGCTCATCGTGATAGTTTCGAGGTGGCCGCCATGACGATAAAATTCCGAGATACCAACCAGCGCCGCGGCGAAAGCGCCAAATGCGTGTGATAGGGCAGTCCGTTGCGGCATCGCCGTCATCGGCACCCAAAGACCCATGGCCAAACCGACCAGCGACCCCAGCACCAGACCGGTAATGATCCAGGTAAAGGTGACGATCTCGTAATGCATCAGCGTGCCGATGATCGCCATCAACATCCCAAACTCGGCGAGATGCATTCCGCGCTTGGCAGATTCAGGGTGACTCATTCCCTTGAGACCGAGAATGAAAAGAATGGAAGCTAGCAGGTAGCTCAGTTCGATGAAGTAGGTACGCACAGTTGTCTCAACCCAGAGCGGGGGCGAGCCCCCCTTCCTAACCTCAGAGATGTTCGACGTTGTCCGTAATTTAACGATTGAAAGGCCATCAAGTGAAAACTCGATCAGTCAACTAAAACAGCTCGCGGTCAGGAAGGCGGGCTTGCCCCCGCTTCTTGTTTACTTCTTAACCTCTTCTTTAGCTGCCGGTTTGCGCTTAAACATCTTGAGCATGCGATCAGTAATCACAAATCCGCCAACGACGTTGGTAGTGGAACAAAACACGGCGATGAAACCGAGAATAGTGCTGACCGTGTTGTAGTGTGCGCCCGCAGTAACAATCGAGCCTACGAGTGAAATTCCCGAAATTGCATTAGTCGCAGACATCAGCGGCGTGTGCAATAGCGGCGGCACTCGGGAGATCACCTGGTAACCGAGAAACGCCGCCAGCACGAAAACGTAGAGCGCGGAGATTAGTGATTCTGCTGTCATCTGGGATCCTTCCCCGGCCAACTAGACGGGACCCGTCTACTATTCTGTTTCTCAAGCAGCCTGCGGAGCAGGCTGGTCGAGTGCTCCCAGCTCAGGAACGGTAGCCAGCGCCGCTGCCACGCGGCTGTTCACAAACTCCCCTGCATGCGTGACGCACGATGGGCCCACCACATCATCATTCAAGTCGATGTTCAACTTGCCATCTTTGATCAATAGGCTAAGAAAGGCTGTGACGTTGCGCGAATAGAGTTGGCTGGCATGGACCGGCACAGTTGCCGGCAGATTCGTCGGCGCCATGATCGTCACACCCTCGCGTTCTATAGTTTGATCCGCTTTGCTCAGCGTGCAGTTTCCACCCGTAGCCCCGGCAAGGTCGATAATTATCGCGCCACGTCTCATGCCGTTCACGGCTTCCTCCGTTAACAGCACTGGCGCTCGTCGACCGGGCACTTGCGCTGTTGTAATCACCACATCCGCGGTCTTTGCATGTTCCGCAATCAAGTCGCGACCGCGCTTCAACGCTTCCTCTGACAACTCAACGGCATAACCACCGGCGTCTTCGGTTTTAAGTCCACCTAAATCAACTTCAAGGAACGTTCCTCCAAGCGAGCGAACTTGTTCACCTGCCGCGGCGCGCACGTCATACGATTCGACGACGGCGCCTAATCGCCGCGCGGTCGCAATCGCTTGCAACCCCGCCACGCCCGCTCCGAGCACCAGCACTCGCGCCGGCGGCACAGTGCCGGCAGCGGTCATCAACAAGGGGAACATTCTCGGAATACTTGCTGCGGCTAGGACCACTGCTTTGTAACCCGCCACCGTGGCCATTGACGACAACGCATCCATCGACTGTGCGCGCGTTATGCGAGGAACCAACTCCATCGCAAATGTCGTTAAGCCATGCGTCAACGCCGGTTGCAATGCCTGCGGCTCGTCAAGGGGACGAAGGAAACCAAGCACCACCGCGCCGGTTTTCAGGACGGCAAAGACATCCGTCGAAGGACGGTTCACCGTAACCAGAACGTCGGTTTCCGCCAGCGTAGCATTGCGGTCCGCCAAAATTTCCGCGCCCGCGTCTGTATAGTCAGCATCTGATCGTGCGGCCGCGAGACCCGCCTCGCTTTCAACAGACACCGTCGCCCCGGCACTCAGGAGCTTCTTCACCGAATCAGGCATCAGCGCGACGCGCGCTTCTCCCGGCAGTTCTTCTCTAAGGACGACGATCTTCATTTCAGTTTGGCTCGATCCGATTGAGTGAATTTGCTCTCACGGTGAGGAAACTTACGCCCGTCTGAAAAAGATCGCGCGTTCGCCTCCGTTGGTTGGTTCAAAGAAAATTGCGGCATAAACCCGGCGAGTGTTTTCAGTATGGGCGAGCAATTTGAAGTATAACACCCGTGCAAAGCGCGTCGACAATAGATTCAGATTCCAAAAAACTGTTTCGAGAACCGACCAGACGATGGTTTGCCATCCATCACAGTGGCCCTCTATAATCAATTATTGTTCCACGGCGCATTGGTGTAGTTGGTTAACACGCTGCCCTCTCAAGGCAGAGATCACGGGTTCGAGTCCCGTATGCGCTACCATTATTTCAGTAAGCTATCCCCTCTTCCTCCTTCCCCTTGCGAACAATCAGCCCCCTTCCATCACCTGTCCAGGCACGGCGCTGCTTCGTAGGAAGTCGTTATAAGGGTGTCGAGTCGGTTTGATAGTTTGGGTTTCGAGGAGGCCAAAAAATGTTTCCAATTGGCGATGACGATAGTTCTCGCAGAACTGTCCCGGTCGTGACCTATGCGCTGATCGCTCTCAACCTGCTCTTCTTCTTCGTGGAGTT
>DASWDX010000041.1:0-3793 GCA_036395055.1 Pyrinomonadaceae bacterium
CAGCATTCTGCGCAACCTTGCGAGCGTCTCCGTAATTAATCTTGCTAAAGGTGTCGATGCCGGACGCTACCAGTATGACGGCGCGGCGCCGGCCCTGCACGGCTACCAAACCCGAGTAGTCCGATTTCTCCTCCTTGGAATTCTCGAGCACGACCGAGTCGCCACGCCCGCCTATCAGCGTGAATTTAAGCGCATCGAAAAGGTTGGTCTCGCGAAATGCAGGTGAGTTTCGCAACAGCAAATTTATTACTTGACCAATCCGACCAGGGTCGTTCGTAAAATCGGTTAGCGTCGTCGGACGCATGTCGAAGGCGACCACTGAAACGTAATCTTCGGGTGGTTTGACAAACTGCGACAAAAACATCGCGACTGGTCGGATTACTTCGTAGGTTCCCGGAT
This sequence comes from Pyrinomonadaceae bacterium, assembly GCA_036395055.1. Classification (GTDB taxonomy): domain Bacteria; phylum Acidobacteriota; class Blastocatellia; order Pyrinomonadales; family Pyrinomonadaceae; genus PSRF01. Next base: position 400 of record DASWDX010000041.1, read on the forward strand.
CGAAACCGCCAGCACCGTAGTAACCAAACACCTCTGACCACTTACTGTACTCGACGACCATGGCAACTGTGATCGGCGCCTCCGGAGTTGAGAAATTAGTGATAACTTGCGGAGAATTGTCAGCGAAGATCGCGAAATTCTCCTTCTTTAGGCCGGTCACAATCTGCCCGCTCTTCTTGTGATAAACAACCGTATCCACGTTGACGATTTGGGTTGTGACTGTGACCTTCTCGGCCTCTTGCGGCTTACCGGTCAAATCCGGCGGCAATGGCTCCTCCGGTTTCTCTCCCGGTTGTCCGGGCCGCTTGTTCTTCTTCTCATTGGAGGTCGGCGGCTGCCGGCGCGACTGTCCGACTGAGAGATTGAGGCTCAGGCTGGCGAAGAAAGTTGCTACAACTATTAGGGCGAAGAGCGATCGTGCAAACTTGGAGAGTTTCATTGAGTCACCTGCTGCTGGAAACACCGTAAAAGCGAGGAACGATTTCGATCTCAGTCGAAGCTTTTACACAAAACCGGGCTACTCAAGTGTGATGCGTAAAGGCAAAACGAAGTTTGCCAGGGTATCGCATCCTAGCGCGGCCCGCCGCCTGCCTCGGCCTCGATGACAACGTCATATGTGCCGGTATTGTCAGTAAGATTACCTTCGTTAACTCCAAGAAATAACACACCGTCTCGCTGGGCGACAAAATCGCGCCTGGTTCCGATCAATAAGAAATCGTCATTGTCGTCGCCGATAACCGCAATTAGAGCGCCTGTGGCTTCGTTGCGCATCAGCTTATCGCCGTCAGTCGATCCCGAGATGCCGGCAGGAGTTGAGAAGCGACCACCACCCAGCGACACACGACCAGTGGAGCTGATTCGCAAGCGTTGGCCCTTGCGCACAACCAGCCCGCTGTTTGACCAACCGTTATTTGCGTTATCGGCGCGCACGGGCACCTTAATGGTGAAAAATGTTGGCGCATTTGCCGCGCCAGGCTGGGTCGTATTTGTTCGCGGGGGAATTCTATCAGTGTCAGGCTGTTGGCTGGATCTCGGCGGTTGATAGACCGGAGCGGTTGTGTTGTTGGAAGTGGAGTCGTTAGCCAGCTCAGCCGCTGCAGATGTTGTTGCTGAGTCAAACTCGATCGATTCTACATCTTCTACGTAAATGAGCGTTCGGCTGCGGCGCCCCTGAGCCCCCGAGCCAACCAACACGGTAAACTGCTGCTCCTTGAAGCCAATTACCTGACCACGGATTACGTTGCCGTCCTTCAGGCGAATAGTGTCGGCAGTGGCGGGAACAAAGAGAGCGAGGACAAAAGCAAAAGAGCAGAACGTGCGCAAACTATTTTTCATGGTAATACTCCGGGGCCTACATTTCAATGCTGAGTTTTACAAGAGTCGATTGCTTTTGCAAGCGGGAGAGGCAAGCGGCAGTTGTCCGATGCTCCCAAGCGAGGAAAGGTTGTGGTACTTCTCTCATTAACACCTGGCTGAAGGTGTTAATGAGAGCTAACAAGCGAGTTTTCATTCTTACTTGTGTCCGTAGCTGATCATGTTCGCAAACATGCGATAAGCTCCCGGCACGCCCGCTCGCAACTCGCGATACCAAACCATGCTGGTGTAAATGTAGGTTCCTTTGCCATATTTCGCCACCAGGAGTCCGCCTTTCAGCGTGCGCTCGCCCGGGTCGTTAGTTGAAAACAGCGTGATGTAGTGCGCGTCCCACTCCTTCGGATAATAGAGTCCGCGCTCTTGTATCCAGTTCGTAAAATCCGCTTGTCTGATCCTGTTTGGAACATTCAGCAGTGGATGACGTGGCATTAGAAATTTCACCGGTGCAGTTTCGTCCGTTACGCGTTCATCGCCAAGAACAATTGGATACGGTGCAAGCTGCGGTCGATGCCTGTTTGGGTCAGGATTCCATTCATTCGATTTGTGGTAGAAGACAAGCAGCGTCCCGCCGGCGTTGACGAAGTCGAGCAAACGAGAATTCGCGGCAATCAATTCCGGATGCGCTTCATAACCACGATTGTCGACGATGATTGTCTGGTACGTGTTGAGTTCGCCTTTTTGAATGTCTGCGACGGTCAACTCTTTCGCGTCTACGCCGAGAGCGGCCAGCGAGTTCTTAAGCGTTTCGTCGAAACTTGAGACGTAACCAACATGCAAGTTTGGGACGACTCGCGCAGCGCTGTATACGACAGGCACCGTTCGCTGCGTGATTAAGTCGGTCGAGTCGAGACGGTGAATGGAGACCACCACCGAGCCTGACCTTCTTAGATCGGGGAGCATTTCTCTGTCTGGCAGAGGGCTACGAATAGATAACGTGTCATTGCGTTTTTCATTCGGGCCCAGCACAAGTTGATGACGCACGCTATAAGTGTGAACGTTCGGATAGCTGGATGCGCTCATTTCCACAGTTCCGCGAAAGGGCGCGGCCACATGATTCGCGAGGTTGACGTTGAGTAATGTACAGCGGCCCAGCGTCTCCTCTGTTCGTAAACAGGGCGAAGGCGAGATTTTCTTGAGTTCGACAGCCGGGACAACATCGAGCGCAAGTTCACTGCTCACGGAAAACTGAGCGCCATCGATCTCAAGAGTGGCCACCGCCTGAAGACGTTGGCCCAGAAAAAAATCATCGTAGAGATGCTCTTCTTTGGGCACCGTTAATTTCGCGTTCTTTGGGGTTGTTCTATCAACCGTAACAACCGTTTCAGTATCGGGCAGCAGATCCTCCGCAGTCTCTGGACGCACGGTCTGACCCCAAGTATCCAGGCGGAGTTCGTCCACATGAATGCTGCGGATGCTGGCGTTACTGAGATTGATCGAGAAGCTTGTATCGACTCCCGGCACCAGCACGTCAGCGCGTGACTTCAGGGACAAAGAAACACCCGAGGCAACGGCCAGAGCATGGTTAGAACGCGATTCGAACAAGCGAAAGCGATTCGCATCTTTTGGCGGTGACTCGGAAGGGCGGCGGCTTGCGCGCCAATCAACGAGGGCTGCAAGGATGCGATCCGGCTGATCCACAAAGTCAGTCAAGGGGCGCCCATCAATCTTCGGCGGAGCGTCCGGCTGGAACGCTTCGGGCGCTTGCGGCAGTTCCAATCCGTCGAGTGGTGTGGTAGCGCCTTCCGGCAACGGCGCAGTGCCACTGGCCTCGCGTATGAGTCGGTAACGAATCGGCGGCAGTTTCCCCCCTTCAATCCGGCGCGCCCTTAACATATCCGCCATAGACTTCGGCCAGGGGCCCTGCGTAGCGTGTTGCTGCAGGGCGGCCAATGCTTGTTCCGCGAATGAAGTGCCGCGCACGGGATCCAATTCGTTTGGATCGATGGTGACAATCTTTTCTGGCTCTCCCTGGCCGCCAGGCTTCTGTGCATTCGCGCCACCAAAGATTCGAACAAACAGT
>DASWDX010000042.1:0-21185 GCA_036395055.1 Pyrinomonadaceae bacterium
AATGAGAAGCTGACGATGCTACAAATTGAAGGTGCGACCCTGGAATCAGCGGCGATTCTCGAGATTAGGTCGTTGTGCGACCAGGCAATGTCTGCGCGTGCATCAATTCTCGCTGAGCGTGACTCCTCTCCGGTGCTCTGGAACCTGGTCGGAAGCCTTCCGATTGATTTGAGCCGTCTCAGTGCTCGCATCGCAAACAAGATTTTGCCAACGGGAGAAATAGACGATCGGGCCAGTCCTGAGCTGGCCCGCATACGTCACGAAATCACGGGACTGCGCTCGCGCATAACGCGCACCCTCGAAAGTCTCATGCGCAAATCTGGCGAAGCGATCCAGGACGAGTTGGTCACCATTCGCAATGACCGATTCGTCATTCCCGTCAAATCCGATCACCGCGGCCGTGTCAATGGAGTGGCGCACGGTTACTCATCATCCGGCGCCACGGCTTTTATAGAGCCGCTGGAAACAATTGATGCCAACAATGAGTTGCAAGCGCTTCATGAAGCAGAGTCTCGTGAAATCTTCAAAATTTTGTTCGGCATAACTGAAGAGTTGCGAGCGCAGCTGCCCGGTATCAAATTGGCTGCAGACGCGGTTGCTGAACTTGACTTCATCGGTGCCAAAGCAGCATTTCATCAGCGATTCAATTGTGTGATCCCGGAAATTGTTCCTGGAACCGCGGGCGTCTCGTCCGCGCCTGCATGCTCAACATGCACTCTCGAGTTGATTGAAGCGCGCCATCCGCTGCTCGAAGAAAATCTGCGCGCGCTCAGCGGTTCGGTGGTGCCAGTCTCATTTTTACTCGACGAACAGAACGATACGATGGTGATCTCCGGCGCTAATGCCGGTGGTAAGACCGTGGTTCTCAAGACCGCCGGATTGCTGGTGTTGTTGGCACTTTCGGGTATGCCGGTTTCTGCTCGCGCAGCAAAGATTCCCTTTTATGCTTCTGTGCTCGCCGACATTGGCGACCATCAATCGCTGGCGGCGAATTTATCCACTTTCACTTCACACGTCGCAAACATCTCGCGCATGATCGAGTTATGCAAAGCGCCCGCGCTGGTTCTGCTTGACGAAGTTGGCACCGGCACCGACCCGGAGGAAGGATCGGCGTTGGGCGTGGCGGTAGTTGATTACTTCCGCAAAGCTTGCCGGGCTCAAGTGATGGCGACTACGCATTACGGCGGCTTGAAGATGTACGCCGGAAACGAAACTGGCGTGCTAAACGCGAGCGTTGAGTTTGATGAAAAAACGCTGCAGCCGACTTATCGGCTGATTGTTGGCGTAGCGGGCTCGTCATCAGGGCTTGAGATTGCGCGGCGCTTTGGTATTCCGAACGAGGTGATTGACATCGCTTTTGAGTCGGTAAAAGATTCTTCGCGACAGGCCTCGGAATATCTGCGGCGAATCAAGCACGAGGCAGAAGAGGTCGAAAGCCTGCTCGGGGCGCTTGAAGAAGAACGCGCCGCCGTAGCCGAGAAGTTTGCGTCACTCGAAAAGAAAGCTGAGCGGCAGGAGCGCGAGCGACAAATTGTCTTCCAACGCGCGCTGGAAAACACGGTCAGCGAATTTGAGAGGCGCTCGCGTGAGCTGGTCGCTACCATCCAGGATCGGTCTGAACGCCTAAAGGTCGAGCGTGAATCCCAACGGCGGATAGCAGAACTGAAACGCGAAGCACAACGCGCGACCGCTGCGGGAACTAAACGAGAATCGATTTTGTCTGCTCCGGCGAGCATAAGCGGGCGTGATGTGCGGGTTGTGCGTGATGGGAAGATCGTTCAAAAAGAAACCAGCAAAAGCAGTTTGGGCACGAGCGAGCCCGAAGCCGCGGAGTATATACCCGGGAAAGCCCGCGAGATTGCCGTGGGTGATAAGGTAAAACTTCGCTCTTTCGGATCGATTGGAATTGTCGACAGTCTCAAAGGTGACGAAGCTGAAGTGCGCGTAAAGTCTTTGCGCTTGAGGGAGAAGCTCGAGAATCTGGAACTGGTCGAGCTGGCCGCTCCTGCCAAATCCAGAACCGGGAAGTTTGATAGTCTGCGCGAATCAAGCGGGACTGAAGTTAAGTTAAAAACAACTCAGGGCAACGGTCGCTCCGAGTTGAATGTGATCGGGCAAACCACTGACCAGGCAGTTGATGCCGTTGACAAGTTTCTCGACGAGGCATCGCTCGCGAGTCTGAGTCAGATACGAATTGTGCATGGTCACGGAACCGGCGCTCTGCGGCGAGCAATAGCCGAGCTCTTGAAGGATCATCCACACGTCGCACGCTTCGCCGCCGCGCCACCGGATCAGGGTGGGAACGGAGCGACCGTTGTAGAATTGAAGCAATAGCAAGATCAGATATGCGCTATCCACAAACATTCGTGGAGGATCTCAAACGCCAGGCAGATATTGTGCGCGTGGTGCAGGACTATGTGCAGCTCAAGAAGAAGGGCGCAAATTGGATGGCGTGTTGTCCCTTCCACAAGGAAAAGACACCGTCGTTTTCCGTCAGTCCAGCCAAGGAGATTTTTTATTGCTTTGGCTGTCACAAAGGCGGTTCGGTTTTCAACTTTGTGATGGAGATGGAGCGCGTGTCTTTTCCGGAGGCCATCAAGCTCGTCGCCGAGAAGTCGGGCGTACCGCTGCCGAAGCTGATTGACGACAGTCGCTTTGAAGCCAGGCGCCAGGAAGCCGATGATGTAATCGAGCTAAACAAATGGGCGCTTGAATGGTGGGAGCAGCAGCTTGAGTCGAGCGCAGAAGGTCGCATCGCTCGCGACTATCTCAAAGGGCGCGAAATCACGGATGAAACACGCAAAACATTTCGCTTGGGCTACGCGCCCGACAGTTGGGACGCTCTTTCGATTTATCTCAGGCAAAAGGGCGTTAGCCAGGACCAGATCGATCGCAGTGGGCTGGTAGTAAAGAAAGAAGAAGGTGGATCCTACGATCGCTTCCGCGGTCGTCTGATCTTTCCGGTGATGGATATTCAGGGAAAGCCCATCGCCTTCGGCGGGCGCACACTGCGAAATGAGGACGCGAAGTATATAAACTCACCCGAGACGGCAGCGTACGTAAAGGGACGCAACCTATTTGGCCTAAATCTAACCCGCGATGAAATCCGACGCGCCGGCTTCGCCATTTTGGTGGAAGGCTTTTTGGATCTGATCGTTCCTTATCAGTTCGCCATTCGCAACGTCGTAGCAAGTTTGGGGACCGCGCTGACGCCTGATCAAGTGAAACTGTTGAGCCGATTTGCCCGCAAAGTCGTGGTCAATTATGATGGCGACAACGCAGGAGTGCAGGCAGCAAAGAAGGCCATTGAGATACTTCTCGCGGAAGATCTTGAAGTGAAAATTCTGGTGCTTCCGGATAACTCCGATCCGGATGAGTTCATCAGAAGGTCTGGCATTAGTGAATATCAACGGCAACGTGGCGAGGCACAACCCCATATACAATTTGTGATCGATCAGGCTGTAAGGGATCGCAAACTTAGCAATCCGGCCGACAAAGAGGCGGCAATTGACGAAGTGCTTCCGTACATTCGCGCTGTTCGCAGCCGCATTCAGAAGCGCGAATATTTTGACATCGCCATGGACTCGCTGCGGATCAGCGATGTAGCTTTGCGGCGAGAGCTGTGGCATTCAATCAGGACCGGAATCAGTGAGGGTGCGCGAGTTAGTCACACAAATATCAAACGCTCGTATGTGAAACCAACCGTGGCGGAAGAGCGTCTCCTTGAACTCCTCTTCGCGGATGACAAACTGCGTCGTGCCATCTTGCCGAAGCTCGAAGCCGCAGACTACGAAGACCTTCCAACCGCCCTTATCTTTCGTGCGTTGCTAGAAGCAGAGCGTGAAGATACAGCAATTGACTTTGAGTTTTTGAGCGGAAAGACCGAAGGCGATCCAATCTCCGAGTTTTTGCCACGTCTATTAATGGGTGAACTCGAAAACGAACCAGACAATCACACGGACGCTCGTCAGCTGGCGGCCGAAAGGTGCCTTAACGCGTTGCGGCTGATGAAAGTGGATCGCCGTATCGGCGACTTGCGATCGGAGATTGTCGCTGCCGAACGAAATGGCGAAACGGAGCGTTGCGATAAGCTTGCAACTGAGCAAATTGAATTAACCAGACGTCGGGAAGCTTTGCTGCCAAGAGCGGAAGCAATGCAAATCGGGAATTAGCCGCTCGTTTGATTGGCAATCACCACCAGTTGGATGGCTCTTATTGGGATCGACACGACAAAGGTTCCTCAGATTCGCACTTGGAATCGGGATAAGTGGAGCAGATAGACTTGAGTATCGAAGACAAAGATCGTGACGATGTCATGGAACGTCTCCTGGAGTTAGGTGGCGACAAGAAGTATCTGACGTTTGACGATCTAAATCGCGAGCTACCTGACAATGTCGTTTCTCCCGACGACATTGAAGACGTGCTGCAAAAGCTCGAAGGCTCAAATATCCCGGTTGCTGATTCTGACGAACGTCTGCTCGAACAGGCGGCCGCAGTCGCGATCGATGACGAAGAGGCGACTGATGAGGACGTTGAACTCGATCTCTCTGCCGGGGCTCTGGAGAAAACCAACGATCCGGTTCGCTTATATCTGCGCGAGATGGGTGTGGTCCCATTGTTGACGCGCGAAGGTGAGGTGGCTATTGCGAAAAGAATCGAACGCGGCCAGCTAAAGACTCAAAAAGCGATTGCGCGTTCGCCTATAGCAGTCAAGGAGTGCCTAAAGATCGGCGAAGAGCTGGAGGGCGGCAACGCTAACATCCGCGAGATCGTTATCTTCGCCGAACAGGCTGAGCTGACTGGCGACGAAGATATGGACAAGGCCGAAGAGTATAGGGCCTGGACGGTTGAAGGCATTCAGAACATTCGTAAGCTCTTCAAGCAAGGTCTGAAAGAATGGGAAAAACTCCGAGAAGAGCAGAAGGGTACTCGCGGCAAAAAGAGTAAGAAGGTCCTGCGCATGCGTCGGAAAGTGGCGCGCCTGCGGCTGGAGATAGCCCAGGAAATCGGACGGCTAAACATTACCGAACGCGCTCGGCAACGCTTGATTAATTCAATCCGCAGCGTGCAAAAAGAAGTTCGCGATGCTGAACGGGAAATTGACAGTCTTACAGAAAAGCTCCACCGGAAGCGAATAAGAGCGGATGATCAAAAAGAATTCAAGCGCCGGGTTTCGGTGGCAAAGAAACGACTACTTCAGACGGAAGCGGAGCACAACATCAGCCCAGTTGAGATAAAGCGCTCACTACAAGCGATCATAATTGGCGAACAGCAGACAGGTCAGGCCAAACGCGAACTAGTGGAAGCAAACCTGCGTCTGGTTGTGTCAATAGCCAAGAAGTATACCAACCGAGGCCTCCAGTTTCTGGACCTGATTCAGGAAGGCAATATCGGTTTGATGAAGGCAGTGGATAAGTTTGAATGGCGGCGTGGTTATAAGTTTTCTACTTACGCTACATGGTGGATTCGCCAGGCGATTACGCGCGCGATTGCGGACCAGGCCCGCACCATTCGCATCCCAGTGCACATGATCGAAACCATCAATAAGCTGATTCGAACTTCGCGCTCACTGGTACAGGAATTGGGCCGCGAGCCCACCAGCGAAGAGATTGCCAGGAAGATGGATATTCCGGTATCGAAGGTGCGGAAGGTTTTAAAAATAGCTCAAGAACCTATCTCTCTCGAAACGCCTATCGGTGAAGAGGAAGACTCCCATCTCGGTGACTTTATAGAAGACAAGTCGATATTGAATCCTGCCGATGCAGTGGTGGCTTCCAATCTGCGTGAAATCACCGACGAGGTCCTGGCAACTTTGACGCCTCGCGAAGAAAAAGTAATCAAAATGCGCTTCGGCCTGGGTACGACTGGTTCCGAGCACACGTTGGAAGAAGTTGGCCAGCATTTCGCGGTGACGCGCGAACGCATTCGACAAATCGAAGCAAAAGCACTTCGCAAACTTCGTCACCCCTCACGTTCGCGGAAACTCAAAGCTTTCCTTGACAACACCCAACGATAAATTTTCCTGGCAAAATTCAAAAGGGCGCGTAGAATCAAAGCTGCTGCGTCCCTCGCTGCTATTGTCACTCTAAGCCAAGTTTACTTGACCGATAGAAATGTCGCGCTCTTCGCGGTGTGATCAAACTCGTAATTATAGACGAAGCCGGGAAATTCTATCGGGTGGATATACTGCACTCTCACCTCCATGCGATTGTCGTCCTGCGCCGGCGTAATGACGGCATTGGCTGGGATACCATACTCGGCGGCGCTTTTTGTCAGTTGCTCTTTGATCCAGGAAGTAGGTCGTCCTAGCGCGACAGCGGTGTCGACATCGTGCTGCATTAAATCCTTGAATTGATAAGCTTGATATGCGACAGGAATGAACTGATATCCGGAATAAGCTACAATGGCGATAATCGCAACGACGATAATAAATTTTAGACGTGCGCTGCCGCGCTCGGATCTTCTTGCCACTCTATTCATCAATTAATCCTCAACGTCCTGCTGGTATCTTCGAATTACCTCGCGTACGGAGCGCCGCAACAACTGCGGACTAATATCCTGTCCGTCTACGATAAGCGGGCGGCCGATACTTTCAAGAAGCACCCACTGCACGTGACCTGCTGTTCGCTTCTTGTCATGGGCTATCGCCCTAATCACTGCACTCTCGTCCAAATCGCCAGCGGCGGGTAATGGCCCGCACAGGCTGACTGCCTGACGGACCAATTCTAACTCTGATTGCTCCAGCAGTCCTAGATTTTTCGACAGCTCGCAGGCTACCAACATCCCCAGGCCCACGGCTTCGCCGTGGCGAAACCGACGGTAATTTGTGACGGCTTCCAGAGCATGGGCAATGGTGTGGCCAAAGTTTAGAATTCGGCGCGAACGTCGATCACGACGACGAGGGTCTTCACGTTCGTCCGCGCCGACGATGGAAGCCTTGAAAGCACAATGTGACGCAATGAGTTGTTCCAATTTCGTGGAAAACAAGACTCGCTGAGAGTTATATACCTTTAGAAAGTCGGTCGTTTGTTTGAATAATTTCCGACTGCTCACTGTTCCTTGTTTGACACACTCGCACCAGCCGGCCACAAGCTCCCGCCAGGGCAAGGTGATCAATGTCTCGACGTCTACGATGACAGCGACGGGTTGATGAAAGCTTCCAACAAGATTTTTTCCGGCAGGTAGATTCACTCCTGTCTTACCACCTACTGATGAATCGATTTGCGCAAGCAGAGTGGTGGGAATCTGGATAAAGGGAACGCCCCGCAAATATATGGCAGCAGCGAAGCCGGCCACGTCGCCCACAACTCCGCCACCCAATGCTACTATGCCGTCGCTGCGCTCGATGCCACTGTCACTGAAAAAGCGAAGCGCCTGTTGCGTCGTACGTAGCGACTTATGACGCTCGCCGTCTTCCATCAACCAATGTGAAACGAAAAAGCCGTCGGCTTGCAGACTCCGGAGTACAGGCGGCCCATAGAGTGAGAAAATTCTTTTATTGGAAATTATCGCTAACCGCTGCGTTTGCTTGCCGAGGCATCTGCGGGCAACCTGGCCGGATTCAGACAAGATGCCACGACCGATTCTTATTTCATATTCCTGGATTTGCGCTCTTGTGCGAACTTTCAGCCGGGGCAATGACGAAACTCCTCTCGTCGGGGTCATCCGAATTAATTGACAAACAATTGTCGTCAGCCTGAGCCTATTGTAGTTTGAGATCGCGCGCAACCAGGAAGGCAACTGGAGGTGGACCACTGGGGTATCGGAACCGACGACAGTTTCCGAGCAGGCAACCTAAGGTGGTGACGCGACCCGCCTCAGGTTAACAGGTACGTTGACTCGTAGCCATTTGATTTGTAAGTGGAAATGAAAACGTGCTGTGGAAAAAGCGAATGGGCGCGACAAACGTGGGAGTACGTCGCGCCCATCCATATTTGTGGTCACTGTCCTCACCCCAGCAACCACTGAGACGGAGGATTCACCAGCCGTCTCTTCTTGCCCCACAATATACATCGCAACGCGCGTGCCGTGCAAGACAGTTCCAATTGACAAACCCAAAGCTAAATATTTCCTTTTTATTCATTTAAAGAGTGCGATCGCACCTTCAGAAACTGGCTTGAACCGCCGACTAAAACAACGTAATTATTTCAAAGTCGAACGTAAAATTTCCACGGTTAACCAAACTAAACTCCCAGCGCCTTCTGGATCACGCGTGCTAATTTCTTTGCATGTCTTTTGATTTTTTCCTGGCTTTCACCCTCAATCATTACCCGTGCGAGCGATTCGGTTCCGGAATAACGAAGGAGCAGTCGCCCTCGCGAACCGAGCGCCGCTTCTATCTCGCGCGCAACGTTTTGAATGGCCGGAACCTCGGCGAACGGCTGTTTAACCTTGACTTGCACGTTTACGAGTATCTGGGGAAACGTCTGAAAACCTTGAGTAAGTTCGTGGAGTGTCCTTCCCGCTTCTGTCATGGCTCGCAGCATCATCAGTGTTGTAATTAAACCGTCCCCCGCGAGGCTTAAATTGGGTAATATGATGTGACCAGATTGTTCCCCGCCGAGGCTCGCGCCAAGTCGCAACAACTCGTCCAGTACATATTTATCGCCAACATCCGTTCGAACCAGTCGTATTCCCTGCGACTGAAATGCGAGCTCGAGGCCAATGTTGCTCATCACTGTCGCCACCACGGTATCGTGGTTTAAACCATGACGTTCCTTTAGATACCTAGCGAGAACCCACAAGCTCGCATCACCGTTTATTAGGTTCCCTTTGGCGTCTACGAATAAGGCGCGATCGGCATCGCCATCGAAGGCGACTCCAAGCTCCGCACTCTGCTTGATCACTTCATCTTGAAGCGGCTCGGTATGGAGAGAACCACATCGGAGATTTATGTTGTGGCCATCCGGTGTGTTGTTGATGACGATAGCGGTTGCCCCCAGGCGACGGAATAACTCAGGAGCAATGTCGGAAGCGGCGCCATTCGCACAATCGAGCACCAAACTCATCCCATTGAGTGACAGGCGGCGACCAATTTTGTTGGCAAGAAAGTGCACATAGAGGCTGCGCAGATTCTGGCTGTCACGAGTATTGGTGTCAGGACTTGATAAGCGTTGATTAGATGCGTTCGTCGAAGGCGCTTTCCGTCGAGAAAAAACATCTGACTCGATGAGACGTTCAGTAGCGTCATCGAGCTTGCGTCCTGAAGGAGCAAAGATTTTGATTCCATTGTCTCGATATGCGTTATGAGAAGCGCTGATCACTACTCCCGCATCTGCCGGCAGGGTGCGGGCGAGGTAAGCAACACCTGGCGTCGTGATCACGCCGGCTGTTTTCGATACCGCACCGGCGCTCGCCGCGCCTGCCACTAGTGCCTGCTCGAGCCATTCGCCTGATTCCCGAGTGTCTCTACCAATCACTATCACCGGCGCATGCCCCAGTTTGTTTTTAAGACGCGTGGCAAGGGAGGCCCCGATAGTCTCGATTGTATCGGCGTCCAGCGGAAATCTGCCGACTTCGCCGCGCATACCGTCCGTGCCAAAAAGTTTCTTCATCAAGATGGAAAAGTAAACGAGGGGAGAAACTACTAACGATGAGCGGGCGCGCTGGCGCTGGCTAAGTAGGTCGATTCCTCGGCAGTGACAAATCCGAGATGTTGATCACCACGCTTCTTCTCGGCGATTTCGACATGGATGTCTACCCCCGGATCGAGTACATCGATCTTCGGGTCAGGAATATTGATTTCGAGATGATAGAGATTAAAGGGTTCCTTTTTGCCGTCCAACCACACAGTCTCAGTCATAGCTTTGCGCAAGGCGTTTATCCTGTCTGCTGGACCGCGCAACCGGACCTTTGCCGGATTAACGCTGACGCTGACGATCTCATAGCCTTCGGGCAAGTTACCCTCGAACTTGAGCTCTACCTCCACCGGCATCTCAATGATAGGCTCGAGCCGAATCGGAATCGTAGCTGGTTGAAAGCGCTGGATCGTGACGTCTTCCCGCAAATCCACTTTCACGCGATCGAGCGACAACCTGACAATACGTTCACCGGCTTTTTGATCAGTCAAATCGACGGTCGCTACCAAGTCGCGCGGTCCAATCTGATTTAGCTTATCAGGGCTTCCTCTGAGAAACACCTCGACGTGGTTGGGCGGTTCATTGCTTATCTCTAAACCATCAGGTTTGAGGAAATTGAGTTGAACGTCGGAGACACGTAGCGTCACCGGTTGGTTCTGGCCTGTGACCGCCAGCCATAGGACGACCGTTATTGCGAGTGCCAGCAACTTCAAACTCCAGTCTTCAATAAACAACTTCCGCAGCAATCGTTCCACCATAGTTGGTGACCGAGGGATAGGGGCTGCTTCCGTCTCTTCTATGTCTTGAAAGGGCATAACGTAAGGTTTTTAGATTTCAATCTTGAAATTCCGGATGTCAGAATATCAAAAACGTCAAAACTTCGAACTGGAGTAAACGTCATATTGAGGCCACTTCTTCAGTGTCAGTATCCGGTTCGCCGGGTTTCTCAATCTGTTTAGCTTTTTCCCGCTTTGGCGAAACTTCAAGTGCTTGAGAAATTGCGACTCGGAGCCGAGTGGCGTCCAGCCCACGTTTAATCTCTCCACGTTGAACGATAGAAATCAAGCCCGATTCTTCGGAAACCACGACCGCGACCGCGTCAGTATCCTCGGTGACACCAAGGGCCGCGCGATGCCGCGTTCCTAAATCTCGAGAAAGACGCGGATTCAAAGTTAAAGGCAGAAAACAGGAAGCTGCGGCAACGCGATGCCGGCGCACTACAACGGCACCGTCGTGAAGCGGTGACTCAGTGTTGAATATACTGACCAGCAAATCGTAACTGAGTTCGGCATCCAATTTGACGCCGCCATCGATAATGTTTTTCAGTCCAATGTTGCGCTCAATCACTATCAGCGCACCGGTTTTAGTCGAGGCCAGCGTAGTGGCGGCGAGCACTACTTCGTCATACACGCCTTCGCCGAATTGGCCGAGGTGCTTGCGTGCGAAAGGCATGCGAAATTGATTCCCGAAGGTGATTAGCGCCTGTCGGATTTCATTTTGAAAGAGAACAATGATGGCCACTCCGATGTAGAGAAGAGCGCCACGCAGGATGAACGAAAGTGTGGCCAGGTCTTGTTTGACTGCGAGCCAGTAGAGGAGGGCGAAAGCTCCAAGCGCGGCGGCCATGGGAGCGGCGCGAGTTCCACGAACGAGTTTCAAAACTGCATATACAAGCAAGAAGACAAGAATGACGTCCGCGATATTGCGCGGCTCACTAAGCCTTCCCAGGTACTCCGTGTATGGCAGTATTAAAAACATTTCTCAGTTTGAAATCCTGGATTTGCGATTTGCGATTCAGAAGCAGCAATTTAGTTCACCAAACCGTAATCGAAAAATCCCTTACGACCTTTTCAGCCGACGTGTTCCGGTACGCACTCGATCTCTTTGTTATGACTGTCCCGCGCTGTCTCCAGAAAAATCATTTCCACTTTTGGCTCCGCTTGCTTGATCAAACTCTCAATCTCTTCATTGGTTCGTTCAATATCGGACGTAACAAGATCGTCTCGCAGGTTGACATGCGCATTGATCAAAATTTGCCTCGGAGCCAGATGCATAGTCAGTAATTCGATTACCCTCACCACATTCGGATGGCTTTCGATTGCCTGTTTAATCGCTCGCCAGCTTTTCGGACTGGCCGCCTCCCCAAGCAACAAGCCGCGTGAAGTTCGCGCCAGAACAAACGCCACTATTGCCAGAACTATGCCGATAAGTATTGAAGCAACGCCATCCCAGTAAGCGCCATCACCGGGGCCGCTATGATGCTCGGTGAGTAAGAGTCCGCCTGCAGCGATAATGATCCCGAGTAATGCCGCTGAATCTTCAAAGATCACGGTCTTCGCAGTCGGATCTTTCGACTCACGAACATATGCAAAGAACGACAGTCCATCGTGGCGCGCTTCTTTCGCCTCCTGATAAATTGCCAGACCAATTGACGCGCCTTCCAACAAAAAAGAGACGCTGAGGACCAAGTACGCCCATTTCAAATTTTCCGGAGCCTGCGGGTGCGTTAGTTTCACTATGCCTTCGTAGATTGCATAGGTCGACCCGACTCCGAAGATAAACATCGCCGCTATGAAAGACCAGAAGAAGCGTTCTTTTCCATAACCGAAAGGGTGTTTACGCGACGCCGGCCGTTTGAAAAACCGCAATCCGAGAAGCAGAAATACCTGATTGGTGGTGTCTGCTACCGAATGCAGCGCCTCGGCCATCATGCCTGAAGAGCCCGTGATGAGCGCTGCAGCGAGTTTCAAGACCGCAATTACTGCGTTGGCAAAGAGCGCACCCAGTACTGCCAGCATCAACGATTTCCTTCGGTTACGAAATGGATAGCTCCGCGTGGATTATCGCGAAAAAAACAGATCGTGGCAATGGCGACCGGGTTGCAAGATGATAACTTTTGGAAATTCCAATGGGACCGCAATTCGGTGCGGTGAATGGACATAATGATGTGACATTCAGATTCTCTTTCCCGCCTGGAAGGTGCTCGCTAATTGGAGCGGTATTTTATTTTTGGAAGCCGCCTGATTCTTCCGTCTTGCAGAAAACCTACCAGTTGTCCCTGAGAATTCACTACTGCGATTGAGCCCACGCCGTTCTCCCTCATCAATTCTTGCGCGGATTCAAGTGTAGTCCCAGGTTCGACAAAGAAACCCTGCCCGACGGGACGCATAACTTCTTGCACGTGTGTGGTGGACCAACGATCGCGCGGGAGTGATTTCAAATCTTCGAGCGAGAGAATTCCATGGAGACGTCCTTTTACAGCAACAGGAAAACTCGTTTGCCGGTGCAGCGGAAGAATGTCGTCCACTAGTCTCGTGACAGTGAGCCCCGGCTCAATCGCCACTGGCGGCGACATTGCGTCAGCCACTGTAGCCAGCCTCGCGCTCTGCGCGCTCTTAACAACCTTCGTTGCGGTGTCGAGTAGGAAGAGTCCCACCAAAATCGACCATCCGCCCATGAAGTAAGGCTGCGCTGGCCGCCAGTTTGGCGCGATCATTATGTAAATTCCGAATAGGATAAGCACGCCGCCGATCAAAACTCCGCAAATACCCGCCTTGCGCGTTGCGTCCTTAATGTCTCCACTTCGCCGCCAAAGAATGGCTCGCAAGACGCGACCGCCATCAAGCGGATAGCCAGGAAAAAGATTGAAGAGCGCGAGCAATAGGTTTCCCGAAGCGATTAAGAAAAACACGACCACCGTTCCTTCGTAGTTTCCCACAGCCGCTATCTTGGCGCCGGCAAAGGCAAGTAAGGCAAATAAAAAGCTCGACGCTGGACCAGCGAATGCAATGCGGAATTCAGCCCGCGGATTCTGAGGTTCAGTTTTGAGACGAGCAAGGCCTCCGAAAGGGTGGAGAACTATCTCGTCAATTTCAATGCCTTCAGCCCTGGCCATTAAAGCGTGAGAAAGTTCGTGGCCAAAGACGGAGACGAAAAGTCCTGCCGTGGTAATCAGTCCCAGGATCCATGCTGTAGCCTGCGCATGCGGCGGCAAGCGGACGTTGCCAACCTGGATGGCGTGGCTTTGGAGATTGCTTTCAATCAGCCAAACGCTCAGCGCGAAGACGGCAAACCAACGATAGTCTATGCGGACTGGGATGCCGTAAACGCGCGCAATTGTTAGTTGCCGTTTGAAGAACTCAGGAAAACCCATAGCGAGTTTCGAAGGCAAAGCGTTTTGTTTTAGCCTCACTTGATCTTCTTTGCGAACCATTGCGCATTCCGTGCGAGAGCTTTGCGGCCGAATGCATTACCGTCTATTGATGACGCCAAACCTAAAGCGGAGAAGAATCGCGAAGTGCCCGCAAAGGTTTACTTCGATTTGATTGAGGGGAAGACTAAGAAACTAGAAGGCGCCGCTGGCACGCTGCCAATCAACTTCCCACAAGATAACCGGTTGCTCGCGATTCTTGACGGTAATAGGTTCGCGCGGATGCAGCTTATAGCGGCTGCGAGCAGCCTTGGCAGTTGCGTCACTAACCAGGATCTCGCCACCCTTCGCATTTGATTCCAATCTTGAAGCCGTGTTAACTGAATCGCCGATGGCTGTATATTCAGAACGGCGCTCAGATCCGATGTAACCCACGGTCACTTCACCAGTGTGCAGTCCGATGCCTACACCAACTTCTGATAGACCCTCCTTGCGTAATTCCGTGTTGATACTAAGCAATCGACGTTGCATCGCCACGGCTGCATTCAGGGCGTTTGAGGCATCTTCCGGAGTAGTTGTGGGCGCGCCAAAGAGAGCCATCAGACCATCGCCGAGGTATTTATCGAGCGTTCCGCCATGAGCGAAAATAATGTCTGTCATAGCGGAGAAATAGCGGTTGAGCAGGCCGACAATTTTTTCCGGAGGTGCGTGCTCGGAAATACTCGTGAAGCCGCGAATGTCGGCAAAGAGTATCGTGATTGTCTGGTTAACTCCGCCGAGCTTAAACGATTCGGGATTCTCGAGCATTTGTTTGACGACATATTCGGGCAGGAACCGGCTGTAATTTGCCCGCGCCACCTCTTCGCGTGCGAGACGCTCGTGGGCTCGAGCATTTTCCACCGCAATCGCCGTTTGTGCCGCAACTGCGCTAATCAGCTCCAGGTCATCTGGTTTGAAGGCCGCAAAAGGATCGAGTCGATCGGCGTAAATAGCGCCATGGACTCTCGACTCCCCGACGAGCGGAGCGCAGATAGTCGAACGAACACCCTGAGACACGATCGAATCGACCCCGGCAAATTCTTCGTCCGAGGCGGCGTCCTGTGAAAGCAATGCCACTCTATCTTTCATCACTTTCCGCGTTATCGTCCGACCGATTGACAACTTGCGCGCGTGATTATTGAGGCTTTCATCACGAGCCCGCATGGCGATCGGATTCAACTTTACGTCCTCAGGGTTCTCCATACCGTTGCCTTCGGCGAGCAGGGCCACAACGCGATCAGCCGGAGTCGAACGGAAGATAACGTCCGTTGCCTTTGCAAATATTGCCTCGAGATCGAACACAGATCCCAATGTCTTACTCATCTCATAAAGCGCGGAAAGTATGTTTGCTTTTCTTTGCAGCGCCTCCATCACTCTATCTCGCGCGGGGCTCATCGCGGCTGTTGCCGTACCCTCCGGCTTTGAATGCAGCACTGTCTGCATCACATCGTTGGCGGAGACGACCAGCTGTGTGTGGCCGAGCGGCTTGTCGTCGTAGCGCACATCGGTCGTGCGTTCTTCGGCGCGTTGTTCAAACCGCAACGTACTGGCGCCAATAGTTATGCGATCGCCGTTTTGTAATTGGTATTCATAATGCGCCCCACCGTTAACGAATACCTTGTTGGCGCTGCGACGGAGCTCTCCATTAATTATTGCGCCGTCCACCAGCGTGTACGAGCCATCTTCGGCTGGTTTTACATGCGCGTGATAGCGCGATGCGCGTGGGTCATCAAGCACTATCGTGTTGTCTGGGGCGCGGCCTATGGTGCACGGGCCATTGGGCAGCAAGCTGTACTCCCATTGGCGGCCGCTTGCGTCGGTGATCTTCAGGAGTGCCATGATGAATTAGCCAGATTCAGAAACGAGCGAGAGGTTCAACACCCCAACGCGGGGCCTGTGCGCAGTTGGGACGCCGGGTTTGTCACTGAAACAGAACACGGCTAAAGAGCTTGGAAGTCAACAATCTGCAACTATTCTGCGTCGATCCTAACATGGTTTAGCTCTAACAACTAAATACGTTTAGCCTGCCTACCAAAACAAATTCAGATCGCGACAACGGATGGCGTATTGAGTATTATCTACGCCTCCTCGTAAGCTGGATTCGCAGGATTGCTTTTATGAGTAGCCTCCCTCGCTACGCAATCGTTTTGGCCCTCATCTTTAGCTGCGCTGGGTTCCCGACGGCGGCAAACTCTCAATCAAAGACACAGAAGAAAACTCCGACGAGCGGCGTCTCGGGCCGCATAACCATTCACGGAAAGGGCGCGGCTGGCATCGTCGTCGGCATACGCAATTCAAATTTTTCGCGGCAGCCGGCCCCAGCACTCAAAGCTACAACAGACCAGGACGGCAATTACCGAATCACTGACATACCGGCCGGTAACTATCAGGTATCGCCACTGGCGCCGGCATACGTCGCCCCGGATCTGTTTTCGCCCCCAGCAAGAGGCAAGACGCTTCTGCTCGGGGAAGGCGAGGACGTTCAAGGGATCGACTTTTCGCTGGTCCGCGGCGGAGTGATCACCGGCAAGGTAACTGACGCTGACGGCCGACCGGTCATTGAAGAGCGTCTAACGATCCTGCCGGAAGGTCAGGACAACCGCGATCGTCAAATGTCTTCTCCAGTTTTCGCTGGAGGATTTCAAACGGACGACCGCGGCGTTTATCGAATCTACGGCATACCGGCGGGGCGTTATAAGATTTTTGTTGGAGCTGCCGATGAGGAATATTCTCCGCGAATAGCCTACAAGCGAACATTTTATCCCGATGCTGCCGAAGCGGAGGATGCCAAGGTCATCGGAGTTACCGAAGGGTCTCAAGCCACAAATATCGACATCACTGTCGGACGAAGTTTGCCGAGTTTTGCTGCAAGTGGAAAAGTCATAGACGGTGAAACCGGCCAGCCTGTGATTGGCCCGAGGTTTGGGTTACGACGACTCCTCAAGGATGGCGAAGATCAAGTCATAGGAATATTTGCGGCGTCAAACAGCAAGGGAGAATTTCGCCTGGAAAACATAATGCCTGGGAAGTACGCAGTTTTTATTGCGCCGCAACCGGGCAGCGAAGTGCGAACGGAGGGCGTGGCTTTTGAAGTGATCGATCAGGATGTCACTGGATTACTTCTCAAGACTTTCCAGGGACTAACCATCACGGGAACCGTCGTTCTTGAAGGCACTTACGACAAGAATGTCTCGGCGAAACTTGCGCAGTTGCGGCTTCAGGTTTACGTCCGCGACGGGACCAACAATCCTTCCTGGCAAGAATCCAACATTAATACCGATGGAAGTTTTCGCATTGGTGGCTTGGGACCGGGCACCGCAAACTTTTCGCTTCGCTCTCCGGATCGAAGTCCGCTCGTGACTTTTGCGATCGTTCGAGTCGAGCGCGATGGAGTTGTTCAGGTACGCGGTGTGGAGCTGAAAGCGGGCGAGCAGAGCAGAGACATAAAAATCATTGTCAGTCATGGGACTGGTTCAATTCGTGGTGAAGTCAAGTTGGAAAATGGCCCGCTGCCTGAAGGCGCACGCATTATGATTGGGATCAAAAAGTTGGATGTTACGGAGCCAACGTTCCGGCCTTACAACGTTGATGCCCGCGGGCATTTCCTGATTGAGGGAGTGGCAGCCGGAAGTTATGAGGTAAACGTTAACGCAACTATTCCCGGGCGCCGAGTGTCCCCGAGCACTAAGCAAATCGTTGATGTTTCCGAGGGAACGTCAAGCGATATCATCGTAGCGCTGGATTTGAAAGCAAATCCGCTGGAATCACCAACCCCGTAAATTTGCGCAATGTATAGGACGTGATGAGTCTGGCCCAACAAAGTCTCCATAAAATAAGGCTTCCGTTCGTTTGTCTCACACTGATGGTGGCTTTATCGTTTGGCGTCTCCGCCCAGTCCCAGGAAGACGGAAGCAAAAGTGGCGCTCCAGAAACGGGAACGCTCCGAGGGCGAGTAATAAATGAAAGCGGACAGCCTGTCCCCCATGCCACAGTTTACGTAAATGGTTCAGTGACCCTTCCTCAACGTCATATTACCTTCACGGACGACGGGGGAAACTTTCAAATCAACGGCCTCGATGCGTTGATTTACAATGTCGGCGCCTCCGCCCCGTCTTACGTCACTACTCCGCGGGAGCCTGACAGCCTATCCTCCTACTATCGGATCGGCGATTCAGTGACAATTAGTATGCTCAAAGGAGGCGTGATTACCGGAACGGTCATATCCGCGACAGGAGAGCCAATGGTGCAGATTGGGGTACGGGCGATCCTTGTACGCGACAGTAACGGTCAGCCACCAACGGCTCCTCGATTTCCACCTGCTAGGCCAACCGATGATCGTGGCGTTTATAGGATCTACGGTTTGACCCCCGGAACTTATTTGGTTTCCGCGGGCGGCGGTCCTTATGGTTATTCTACAAACGCTCAAGATACTGAGGCGCCAACTTATGCACCATCCTCAACACGCGATGGGGCTGCGGAAATAATCGTGCGCGCGGGCGAAGAGACAACCGCTGTGGATATTCGTTATCGAGGCGAACCGGGCCACGCAGTCAGCGGCGTTGTCAATGGACCAACCGTCCCAAACTCTTTTTCGTCGATCAACATGAGCTTAACCCAAATAATAAACGGCCTTCCGCAAAACAGCACGTTTTCATATCAGCTACCGGCAAGGAAAGGGTTCGCGTTTTATGGAGTCGCCGACGGGGATTACGATTTGAGTGCACAATCCTCTTTGGACCAGAGCGAGATAGTTGCCTCCGAGCCTCGCCGCATTACGGTGAAGGGCGCCGACGTAACCGGCATTGAATTGGTTCTCAAAGGACTAGCATCGATTAGCGGGCATCTGAGTTTGGAGACTTCACCAGCGGCTGAGTGCAAGAACAAGCGGCACCCGTTGCTTTCTGAAACGTTGCTGATTGCGCGTCGAAGCGAGAAGAACACATCGAAAGATCGTGCATTTTCAAATTTGTTTGCGCAGGGTTCGCCCGACAGTTCTGGTAATTTTTGGCTGCGCAATCTTGCATCCGGCCAGTTCAACCTGGATGTGCGGTTCTTCGCAAAATACTGGTATGTCCGTTCGATTGCGCGCGAGGCGACCCCGGTCCAGCCCGTGTCAGGCAGAGTTGGAGTTAATAGTCGGCAAACGGATGCGGCTCGAAGTGGAATCGATCTGAAGTTCGGTGAGCGCGTGAGTGGACTGACTGTAACGCTTGCTGAAGGTGCAGCCTCGCTTCGCGGTGCGGTCAAAATTGCGGCAGGCGAAAGCCTTCCGCCCAAACTCCATCTACACCTCGCTCCGGCGGAAAAAGAGAATGCCGAAGATGTATTGCGATTCTTTATTACCCAGGTGGCCGCGGACGGAGCGTTCGGAATCAACAACCTGCCTGCCGGCCGCTATTGGGTGCTGGCTCGCGTTGCAGCCGATCATGAGCCAGAGTCTGTTTCAAAACTGCGTGCGCCGGAAGAAGAGGATATGCGTACACGGATTCGACGTGCCGCAGAAGCTGCCCAAACAGCCGTTGAATTTAAACCTTGCGAGAACGTGTCGACCTTCGAGTTACCCTTCAAGAATTCGTCGCTCAAACCCTAAACCAGTGGCTTTGCATGGACGAATTCGCTAAAGGCTGCCTGGGGTGTTCACACGATTGATCTCAGTCGAAACTGCTGGGATTTTCGATCTCAACTTTGCGATCTCAGATCTCAGCAAGCCACTCTCAATGAGTCTCTAATCTTTAGGAAGGCTTTTCGTGGATTCGACAGTTCAGATTTCAGATTTGGCTGAAAGTCAAGGTTGAAAATTCAAAAAGTTTGTTCCGCTTTTCACTTGCGGAAGTTGGTCATTGAATAGCTTGACGCTTAGCGAGAGCAGTTGCTAGACTCAAATCACTTACCAAGATTGGGCCCCGGCGCTTTACTGCGTCGCTCGGATTTCCCCCAGACCCGCGCGTGCGGCGCAGTCTGATTTTCAAACTCAATGGAGGTGCTGCGGTGGGCTTCAAAGTCGGCCAGAAAGTTGTTTATCCAAATCACGGTATCGGAACCATCGAGCAGATTGAACAGAAGCAAATAGGCGCTACCCTACTACCTTTCTATACGCTTCGGCTCGCTGCTAACAATTCCCTCGTGCTTGTTCCCGTTTCCAACGCCACGGAAGTAGGACTCCGATCCCCAATCTCTTCAGGTGAATGCGAAATGCTCTTCAAAGTGTTAGCGGATGACTTTTCGTTTCCTGCTAACGACTGGAAGGATCGGTTTAAAGACTTCTCGGAAAAAATGCGCACCGGCGACATTTTTGAAGCGGCGGACGTGCTTAAGCACTTGACCTACCTCAATCACCTCAAGCCGCTGTCTTTTCGGGAGCAGAGGATGCTCGAGCGGGCTCGTTATTTGGTGATTTCCGAATTAGCTGCTGTTTGCCGCCAGCCGGAATGCAATATTGAACCTCGCGTAGAACAGGCTCTCACCCGCGCTTGCGTCAAACATGATCGGCGCCCGGCTCGCGCGCGCGCAGCCGCCGCAGCCGCCGGTCACTGACTGCGCATATCCACGTGACTTGCCCCGCGTGGGACTCGGAACCGGCTGGCAAACCTCGCCGAAATGGCGAGAATCTGGAGGCGTGCGAAAATCATTGGAGTCTCATTCTCTCATGAGCACTTGGCGCGCGTTTGTTCCTGGTCCAACCTTCGCGTGCTATAATCCCCAAGCCTGAATCAACTTCCGCTTTTACCAATGGACGAACCCGGTAGTAATCTCACCGACGTTTTTCAGCGAACCGCTTTTCCGGCCACGCTGCTTCTATGATTGCACTCCTAAAATTGGCTGCGATCGCTCTTCTCGTTGCCACCAACGGGTTTTTTGTGGCGTCAGAGTTTGCGCTGGTTTCCGTTCGTCACGCACGGCTGGAAGCGCGCGCGGCGGCCGGCAGTAAGAACGCGCGTTCGGCGCTTCGTCTGTTAGATAACCCAACCATTTTCATCTCCGCCGTACAATTTGGGATTACCCTCGCTTCGCTTGCTCTCGGATGGATCGGAGAACCGACGGTTGCGGCACTTTTGGCACCCATTGCCTCGAGCATCGCTTCAGAAGGCCGGGCGGGCTATGTGGCCCATGTGCTGGCGATTGTCATCGCCTTTTCGCTGATCACGTTCCTGCACATTGTTCTGGGTGAGTTAATGCCTAAGATGGTGGCGCTGGAACGCGCCGAGAGAATTGCACTTTTCTGTTCACGTCCGCTTGAGTTATTCGCGAAAATCTTTAAGGCACCGCTGTGGATCTTCAACTCAGTAGGATCCGCGCTCGGCCGTCTTATTGGCCTCAAATCGACGCTCGATCACGCGGCGGTTTACACGGAAACCGAATTGCGGCAGTTGATCGATGTAGCGCGTGATAGCGGCTATCTGAGAGCAGAGGAAAGGCGC
>DASWDX010000043.1:0-3676 GCA_036395055.1 Pyrinomonadaceae bacterium
TGACGATTGCGGTAAACCCGGCTGCGCAGATAAAGAAAATAAGCAATCCGAGAAACATCCAGGTCATACCACTCATGCGACGACGACGCTTTTTGATCTGTCCTTCGGGCGAAACGGCCATCGGACCGCCGATACCGTGAGGGAAAGAATTCGGCGCGCCGCTACCGGCGAAGGTTCCTTGAGGTAGGTCCTGGAAACGAACTGTTTCCGTGTACTCGGCTAGTCCTTCTCCCAACCGAAATCCGCAGTTGCGACAAAAGCGCAGCTCTTTCGGCATCGGCGTCCGGCAGTTTCTACAGATTGTCACTTCAGGATCCATTTCGGAATTCAGAGACATTTCAATTGGGACACTTCTAACTAAATGTGTTTCCTGGCGCTTCCAACGAAAAAGACTGACAGATATCTATACGCCAAACGGGACTTTCCGGTTGCATTCAAGGTTAGTCCCCTGGGACTAACCAAAGAAGAGCTGGGATCTGCGGTTTGGCATAATTCCACTGGCTATTTTAGTCGTTCGCTGCCCCCGCCAGAAGCCATGCGCGTGGCGTAGCCGCAGAAATGAAGCGTACCTTATTATGCGGGGCAGGGTTTGAACAAATCCTAATGTCCCATAGACAACGGGCCTGCTTCAGTGCAATATCTTTTGAAGGCTTACAAGAGTTGATGCCAAGAGACGGCATGACTTAGGAGGTAATGTGGAAGTAACTAAGGCCCTCGCGGCGCTGCAACCGCTGTACGGTAAAGACAATGTTGAGATTGTTACGGTTGATGGCCAACGCGTGCGGGGCATCGTTCGCAGCATGAAAACCACTCAGGCACTGACAACCCCAAGCGTCAAGATTGAGTGCGCGAACGGCGAGATAATAAAGATACCGTTTCCTTCGATTGCCGAGATCAAGGATCACAATCCTGAAATGAGTAGCCGCCGGGCGAAGGGCAGTAGGTAGCGGGCTCTGCATTCTGCCGGGTGCCTACTGTTTTTTCCGGCTTGCTTCGCGTATAGTACGCCGTTTCAGCTTTAGCTCGTACGCAGCTATTTAGGAGAATTTAGAGCGTTGTCTTTAACGATGGAAGATTTTGGTGGACGGCTTGCAAGTGTGTGGTCGGAACTTCGTCCGACCACTCGCGGCCTGGTGGAACGCGCCCTGCAAACTCACAGTCAGCCTCCGGCGCCGGCGCGCAACCCCAATGCGGGTAACGCTCCTTATGATGCGCGCGCGGATCAAGAATTGAGTCGCCTGCTGGCGGCGCTGGACGAACGCGCGCTGGAGACTGATGCCGCGCTCGAAGCCGAGAAGGAAACCCAGCTTCGGCGAATAGCAGATACCTGCGCTGCTGTGTTACAGGAAAAAACTCGGTCAGCGGAAGTGTTTGCTCAACTCGTGCGCCGGACCGACAGCCAGCGCGATTATGCACGGATCGACAAGTTGGCGGATGCGTTGATGGGTTTTGCACCCAGTGAAGTTTGCGAGCTGGCACGATCGCAGGACGTGATTGTCAGAGCTTTGGCTAATGAGGCGCTGGCGCAGTTTCCCACTTCAGTCCTGATTGGCTTGCTGAGCGATCCGGTTGACTCGGAGATCGCCCGCGACTCACTCCGCCGCCAGGCGCAGGATTATGGTTCCGAAGAGGCTCGCCAGATCGTGAGCGCCCTGGCACAGGTGGATGCTTCCAATGATGATTTCTGACCACCCAGACGGCAATCCTTCCAGATTTTTCAGATTGAAAGCAAGAAGCAAAGATTTTCCATTTTATTATTTGAGATTTTTCCTTTGCCATTCATGCCAATCTAAACAAGCTCTTTTCAATGACCAATGAAAATTGAGAAACGATAGAGGGAAAATCTATCTCTTGATGCTGACGGAAGCGTATGTGTTCGTGAAGGTCCCTAAGCAGCCGCTTTCTCACCAATCTCGTGCAAGCGCTTCACCACTTGATCGATTAACCAATTCGGGGTTGAAGCTCCGGCAGTGACGCCGACGCGCTTTGCGTTTCCAAGGTCGGTTGGATTAATCTCCGCAGGCGTTTCTATCAAATAGCTTTTGTCACACTGCTCCTGACAAACGGCCAAAAGCTTGACGCTGTTTGAAGAATGGCGTCCACCAATCACATAAAAAACGTCCACCTGTCCTGCGAGGGCGCGCGCGGCGTCCTGACGATCGCGCGTAGCCGAGCAAATCGTGTTTACGACCTGTGGCTCAGCATCCGCCTTTTCCCGTACCGCTTCTGCCACTTCGAGAAAAGTCTGCAGCTTGATCGTCGTTTGGGAAACAACCAACGGCGCCCGCAATTGAGGAAGTGAAGCAACTTCGGCTGCGTCACGAACGACATAAGTATTGTCCGGCGCATAGCCGACTACACCAATCATTTCCGGATGATCGGGATTACCGGCAACTACTACGTCTCTTCCATCCCTGGCTGCGCGCTCTGCGAGGTGTTGTACTCTGGTAACAAACGGGCACGTGGCATCGATAACTTTTGCGGCTCGCCCTTCCAGATCACGTTGGACTTGCGGTGTGACGCCGTGCGCGCGAATCACCGCAATCGTATCACCGTCAGCTTCCGACGGCTCGTCGATCGTCGATACTCCCAAGTCGCCGAGTCGCTCCATCTCCTGAGCGTTGTGAATCAATGGCCCAAGCGAACGTATCGGACGAACGCCTTCGTCCAAAGCGTCTTCGACCATCTCGACGGCTCGTTCAACGCCGAAGCAAAAACCGTATTCGTCAGCTAATAAGACTTCCATGTATTTCGCAGCGCCAAGTATTGGATCGCGAATCGTGCCTAAAAGTATTTCAAGCCGGCCGTGCTCGCGCGCGCAGCCTGCGCGAGGCCGTAGCCGCTCGCGTTGCACCTCAGTTTATCGGCTCAGGGGCACCTTCCGATTTGTCGCAATTCCACTTGTCCTTCCATTCTTCGCGCAGTCGGTCGCCACCAGCAACGCGGGCTTCGATCCACTCGATGTCCTTGTCGATTAGCGAGCGAATTGTGCTCAGGAATGATTTGTTGAGGTCGCCCAAATTATGCGCCAGATCCTCGGGCAGAATTGCATAAGAAACGTCACCTATGTAACGCACAGCGTCACAAAGTTCGTTAATCACGTCCTTGCCCGATTCCGCTTGAGTTTCCGATTCCGTTGTTTCCGGCATTGCTTAAATTCCTCCAAACACCTAAAACCGCGGTTGATTCCTACGGTTTAAATATCTTAGCACTACTTAAATACGACCGCACGGCCCGGCCCGTTCCATGAGTTCCTCGCCGCGCCTGAAGCCACCACAAATATGGAACCGGGAGCGGCAAGCGACCGGTGCAAGTCTTGCACAAGTCGACGTCCCAATACACGGCGAAACTTGTTCTTTGATAGTTAGAGTTGAACGTGGGGGAGCCGATCCGGTCGCTGCCGCTCCCGGTTCTGTATTCGTCGAGCATGATAGAGTAATGCAAACTGTTAATTTAACTGGGCTGACTATTGACTGAATAAGCGGAAGGAGTAGTTATGGCTCTGATGCGTCCAACTGTTTTGGTCCTGGGAATGCTACTGCTGGCTTGTGGCTCTGCGATAGCGCAAAGACCTGGGCCTGAATTTCGGCGGCCACTCGCGTGCGAGCCATTGGTGCCGCGCACCAAACTTGAAGCAATTGAGTGGCGATATGAAAGCGTTCTGATTAAGGGCTTC
>DASWDX010000044.1:0-5831 GCA_036395055.1 Pyrinomonadaceae bacterium
ACTGGCAGTCATGAGGTCAGGGGTTCGATCCCCCTCGGCTCCACCAATTCTTCAAATAGGTTTAGGGCATCTCAGGATGCCCTTTGTTATTTTGTGTGCCTGTAATGTGGGGAGTCGAACCGTCCGCGACTTCAGATCGCAAACATTCTACTACTTACTGTAACCAGACATTGTGTCACACTTGTCATTCCAGCCTTCCTCCCGCTCACTAAACAGTCGGACACGTGCTCCTTTCCCTGCTCGTTCTGCCGTTGTCTAATGCGTTCGCCGGACGGATAATTGGCCGGGGCTCCCCTCCGGTCAATCAATACAATCCTAAATTCGGTAAGGACGCACTATGACTACTTTTTCTGCGCTGACCTGCGCAACCCGGCCCGGAACTTTCTTGTTCTTTCTCATTCTCATTTTCTCGCCTAACATTCCGGCGCAAACTCCCCGGACCAACGATCAGGTCAAACCAAAATCTTCGCTAAAACTAAAGCTGGAAAAGGAATTCTTCGCAAGCATTCTCGACGACCAACGCGCTATCTGGACTTCTCCTTTTCATTTGCACCAAAGCGACGCGAAATGGTTAGCTCCGCTTGGATTGTCGACAGTGACACTGCTTGCAACCGACCGGCGCACCTCTGCCGAACTGATCGAGCATGGAGACAACCTGAATCGACTAAGAATCAGCAAGGGCATCAGTCAGCTGGGTGCGCTTTATACCACTGCTGGAGCCGCCGGTGTGATGTACCTTGCCGGTCGAGCAACACGCAACGATCGCTTGCGAGAAACTGGCCTGCTCGGCGTAGAAGCCCTCATCGATAGCAACATTATCGTCAGCGCGCTGAAAATCGCATCACAGCGGCAGCGACCGCCGGTGGATCACTCGAGTGGAGAATTCTTTGATGGAGGCACCTCATTCCCTTCCGGTCACGCAATCAACGCCTGGTCGCTTGCGGCTGTGATTACTCAGGAGTATGGCCATCATCGCCCGTTGGTGCAGGTAGGCGCGTTCGGCATCGCCACTGCGGTTAGCCTTTCGCGGTATACGGGACGAAACCATTTTCTTTCTGACGTGTTGGTGGGAAGCGCGATGGGTTACGGCATCGGCCGTTATGTCTACCATAAACACCACGATTCGGCGCTCGACGCTGGGAGCGAAAGAGAGAATGACGACCATGCTGACTCAGCGCGATCCAAATTATTTCCGCGCATTATTCCAGTTTATTACTCGCGAGCGCATGTGTATGGCGGCAAACTCATGTGGAACTTTTAGTTGGCGCCCGAATTCGGCTACCTGAATAGGGTTTAGAATCCTGGCCCATGGATGCTAAACTTCACAAACCCCCTGCTGCGAAAACTCCGGACCTGAGAACGGCGACTCTCGTGATGAAACGTTTGAGCTGTTTGACTCGCGTGGGCCAACATCAATCATCCAGCCCTTTATTTGTTTCGTTGGTCGTCGTAATTACTTTGTCTGGCGGGTATGCCGCGCGGGCACAGCAGCCCAGTTCATCAACCGCGGCGCAGAACCCAGCGGCTTCTCAACCAACCCCGCCAATATCTGCAGCGCCTGCACAAGCCAGTGCGTCGCCGCAAGCATCACCCTCGCCGCAGGCTACGCCGTTTGCGATGCCGAGTTTGCCTGGGCCCTCTGCGGCTCCTGCGGTCATGCAGGTCCCGATTACCTCTCCTTCGCCGTCCGTGTCGCTGATCACCCAGAGCCCTAACAGTACGGGACCGCTTACTCTTGATGAGGCTTTGCGTCTTGCATCCGGGTTGGCGTCAAGTTTCCAGCGAGCGGGATTAAACGAGAAAATAGCCAGGGAGGACGTTCGGCAAGCCGAGGCTGCATTTCTGCCGCGTATCAGCGCACCACTGAGTTACCTCTACACCTCTCCGGCGCTGGGGCTGTTGCCGGGCACGCCCAGAGCTCCGAGCTTTATCGCCAATAATGCCATCAGCGAATACCAGGCGTACCTGAATGTTTCCGGCGACCTCGATATTGCCGGTCGCTTGCGAGCGACTCTCGCAAAGAATCGCGCGCTACTCGGAGCGGCGCATGCCGGCACCGAAGTGGCGCGAAGAGCATTGGCCCAGGCAGTTGTTGAAGCCTACTACGGGCTGGCACTGGCAATAGCGCAGCGTGGCGCGGCCGAACAAAATCTGGCCGCTGCAGAAGAGTTTGAGCACATCACTTCCTTGCTTCTCAGCGGGGGCGAGGTCGCTTCCGTGGATCTCACCCGCGCACAGTTGCAAACGATTGGGCGGCGCGATGAGTTGGAGCGTGCGCGCGCAAATGAAGAAGTCGCTGCCGGCTCTCTGCGCGTACTCGTCGGTTATGATTTTACGCGGCCTATCAGTACCACAGATCTCGCCTTGGCTGCGCCGGTCGATTCAGAGTTTCAGCAGTTCAAAGTCAACGACATTTCTCGTCGGCCCGAGTTTGCGCAGTTTGATGCGGAACTCCGCGCTGCCAAAGCGGAAGTTCGTGTCGCACGAGCGGAACGATTGCCGCAGCTCTCTTATTCTATGCTCGGCGGGTTCGATACGGATTCACTCGGGCCAATACGTCTCAAAGCACATACGGGCATGTCGGCGGCGTTCAGCCTGTCAATACCGATATTTGATTGGGGAATAAGTAGAAGCAAAGAGCGACAGGCACGTTTCCGCGCGCAGATTACGGAGAACGAACGCACCATAGCATTGCGTGGCTTTTCGCAGCAGTTTTATGCAGCGCAGGCACAGGTAAGTTCCGCTGCCTTGCGCGTCAGACTGGCGGGAACAGGTGTCGCTCAAGCGCAAAGCAATCTCAACGCGTCGATTGCACGTTACCGCGCCGGCGAAGCGCAGATAATTGAAGTTACAGACGCAATGACCACTCTGGCGGCGCAGAGGTTTGCGCTCTACCAGGCAATTTTTGACTACCAAACGGCGCTCGCGCGCCTGCGACGGGCGACCGGACAATGAATCACGAAATGAGTGCCGCAACCTTTGGGAACGCCTGTTCAGGTGCCTTCGACGCGTCGCGTCGGTATGAGTTTAGCCCGGCGTTTCAACGCCGGGATCAGGTTAGTCCCTGTCCTCGTCGCGTAGCGACGATTGAATCCGGTTCTAGTTTCAGGCGTCGCTACGCGACGCGAACACCTCGTTGACTTTCCCCGGCCTTGAAAGGCCGGGCTAAATTCATACCGACGCTACGCGTCGAAGGCACTTGACGAGCAACAGGCGGAAGAACAATGAATCAGGACAAAACCGATACTGCGAGCGACAGCGAGCAGGACTCATCGCAGACCAGAGAAAAGCAGGAAAAGTGGCTCGCCGTTCGACGCGATCGACTTGCTGGTGAACGCAGACGCAATCTGCTAATCGTAGCGTCAGTTGGAACTGTTGCTTTGCTTCTAGTGTTTTTCCTGGTGTGGAAGTGGCGAAGCTCGTCTACGAATTCGGAGGAAACGGTAGCACCGGTCGTTAGCGTGCGCGTCGCCAAGGTGGAGAAGCAAGCGATTGCAGCGCCGGTTTCCGCGGTTGGCACCATTGTCCCGCGGGACCAGGCTACGGTGGCCGCAAAGATCAGTGCGCAGATCAAAACAATGGGGTTACTGAAAAATCAGGTCGTGAAGGCGGGACAGGTGATCGCTATGCTTGAATCCCGCGACCTCGTGGCTCAACGGAATGAAGCGATCGCAAACTTGAATCAGGAGCGCGCCAACGAGCGCAGCGTGGTTACCGGAACGATTCCGCAAACAAACGCGCAGGACCAAAAGACATTGCGCGACGCGCAGGCCAAAGTCAGGACCGCAAGCGCCACATACGAACGGCGCACGGCGTTGTATCAAAAGGGCGGGATTTCGAAAAAAGATCTTGAAGCCTCGCAAATGGAACTAACGACCGCGGAAAACGAGTTAAGACTTGCGGAGCAAACAGTGGCCCTGCGCACGAAGGCGATCAATCCAAATGACCGGGCGCTTGCCGCTGCGCGCGTGCAGGCCGCTCAACAAAAGGTTGCCACCCTTGACGCGCAGCTCAGCTACGCGACTATTCGCGCCCCGATCACGGGTATCGTCACCGATCAGTTCCAGTACCAGGGAGAGTTTGCGGCGGCTGGAGGCAAGCTTGTGAGTATCGCCGACATCAGCGAGGTCATTGTCAAAGCCCCCTTTGCTGATACGGTCGCCGCGCAACTCAAGGTAGGCGACACGGCCACTGTGTTGCCGACAGACTCCAGTGGCGAACAAATGGCCGGTCACATAACGCTGATTAGTCGAGCCAGCGATCCATTGAACCGGACGGTGGAAGTTTGGGTCACCCTCGGCAACGGTGGAGGCCGATTGCGCGCCAACGAAGCCGCTCAGGTGACCGCTGAAACTCTGACAAAAGATGAGGCGATCGTAGTTCCTGCTTCAGCCGTAACACTCGACGCAAGTAATGCAAATGAAGGAACAGTGATGGTCGTTGATGCCGCAAACATCGCGCACGAGACGAAGGTAACTGTGGGCATTCGCACACCGGATAAGATCGAAATCACCGAAGGTTTGCAAGGCGGCGAGACGGTAGTCATTGAAGGAAATTACGCGCTGCCTGATGGCACGAAGGTCGAAGTCAGTGAAGAGAAGAAGGAGAACGCGAGCGAAGAAAAAAAGACTGAAGAGAAATGAACAAGTTGGGACGAACGGGTCGGTTCGGGAGCGGTTACCGGGTTTTCGCCGCATAGCGGCGGTAATGAATGTAGCCCGGCCTTTCAAGGCCGGGAGAAATAGCGGTAACGGCAGTGCGTCGCGTCAGCGACGATTGAATTGGTTGAGCTTTCATTCGTCGCTGACGCGACGAAATGATCGGAGATGCTGCGAACCGTGCCTTGAAAGGCACGGCTAAACTCAAAGCGCCGCTACGCGGCAAATGAAGCCAATGAGACTCGCCAGGGTCGTCTCAAATCAATCGCGCGCCGTTTTAGTAGTCATAGGATTGTTATGCGTGGCCGGACTGTACGCCGCCTGGCAGTTGCCCGTCGCCATCTTTCCTCAGACAAACTTCCCGCGCATCATCATCATCGTTGACAACGACGTCGTTCCCGCACCGCAAACTCTCGTTTCTGTTACGCGTCCAATCGAGGAAGCGATGAACGGCGTCCCCGGCATCGTGCGTATCAAGTCGACCACCTCCCGCGGCGCTTCAGAGGTAAGCCTCTTTTTCGACTGGCGAGTCGATATTCTTCAATCACTGCAACAGGTGCAGGCCCGGCTGTCGCAACTCGCAGCGACGCTGCCGCCGACAGCGACAATTCGTAATGTGGAACGACTCACGTTCGCAGTTTTCCCTGTTACAGGTTATAGCCTTACTTCGGATAAGCATGATCTCGCCGACCTGCGCGACATTGCGACCTACACGATCCGGCCGCGGCTGGCGCGTTTGCCGGGGATTGCAAACGTTGGCGTCGCTGGTGGAAAGGTGCGCGAATTTCATGCGACGCTTGATCCCGATCGTCTCATTGCCCACACCGTTTCAGTGCAGCAAGTTGTCGACGCTGTGCGCAATTCAAACATTCTCGCTTCGCCCGGATTGATCGAGGAAAACCATCAACTCGAGCTGGCACTAATCAGCGGGCAGGCAAAAAAACCCGAAGAACTCAACAGCATTGTGGTTGCGACGATTAACAATGCCCCCGTTACGCTGGCAGACGTAGCAACAATCAGTTCCGGCGTGGAACCTCAGTACACGATCGTGACGGCTGACGGAAAGCCCGCGGTGCTGGTAAATATTAGTCGCCAACCGGACGCGAATACAGTTGCCGTCGTTGACGAAGTGAAGGGCGAGCTGGCAGCGATGCGCAATGAATTGCCGAAGGA
>DASWDX010000045.1:0-24982 GCA_036395055.1 Pyrinomonadaceae bacterium
TCATGACTGCGCCTTCGCCCGCGTTATAACTTGCCAGGACAAGATCGATCCGGCCGTCAAACTGTTGGATAAGCTGTTTCAAATAACGTGTGCCGCCCGCAATGTTTTGCGCGGGATCTGATGGCCGTCTGACGCCAAGCCGTGCGCTTGTACCCGGCATTAGCTGCATCAGGCCCCGCGCCCCTTTTGGCGACAAAGCGCGCGCATTGAAGTGGGACTCCTGCTCCATGACGCAGAAGATCAAGTAGGGATCGACGCCATGCTTCGCACCATTTTGCTTGATCAAGCTGTCAATTTTCGCACTCCCCGTAGTCCACCCGCGCGCCTTCTTTGAAGCGTCAGAATCAGCCAAACTTTGCGGGTCTTCGCGCTCAATATGATCAATTCGCGCCCGCTCAACAAAAACTGAAAGCGAACCTCGGCTATACCAGGCGCCGGCGGTAGACTCCGTCACACTATCGGCCTCCACGCGAGCACCGCCTACGAGATAAATCCAGGCGGGCTGGTCGTCAGAACCATTGGAAACTGCAAGGGTATCGTTCTTGTCATCATTCGCCACAACCTTGGCTACTTGCGGGCCCGGCTTGGACCTGGAGGAAGAACCACGTTCAATCGTCTTTACACGCTCCCGCAAAACGAGATGACTCATGCCGCCCCGCCGGTACCAAATCCCCTGCTCGCTTTCCCATGCTTCGTCCACTGCGATACTGCTGCCATCCTTTAGCTTTAAGTGAATCTGAGGTCCGGGGTCATTTGCCAACACAGAGGACTTCGCGTGGTCCAGGTTTTCCTGGCCAAAGGCGGCAGCTGAAGTAAGAAGCGCGAGAGCGCTAACTGCAAGAATTTGACTTACGTTCCGAGGAATCTTCATAAGAGTATCCGACGCCTTCAGTTTGTCGATCCTCAGCCGGGCCGAAGCCAACCATCAGGCAGTGTTGGCTTTGCAAGAGTCTGGATGCGGGCCTTAGGCGAAACCTCGGGGCCTCTTGCCGCCGTCTATAGCTCGAGAGGATCAGCTACGGTTCTTTCGATCGACTCCTCGGCATGAACAGGTGCGAAGGAATGTGACGTCCCGAAATAGTTACGCCAGGCTACATCCAAGATTTGCGGTGTCAACTCGAGCGACTGCCCTTCAAAGAGGCAGATATCAGTGGCCCGGTCAAGCAGGTCACGTGGTTCGCAGCCTTTCATTTGCCGTCGTTCGATTCTGTACTTGTTAAGCACATGGTCAAGCACCGGCTGGCCGTACCGAATGCCCCGCGTGTAAGCCTGGCGCTTGAAGATCTCCGAGTAAGCTCCCGGAGTAGGGGGCTCGACTCGAGCGCGATAACCCATGCGTCGCAGGAAGGCCTGATCGGCCAGATCGTTTTCATCAAGATTAGTTGAAAACACTACCAACTGCTCAAAAGGCACTTCGATCTTCTTTCCGGTGTGTAATGCCAGGTAGTCGACGCGACGTTCAAGTGGCACGATCCAGCGGTTCAGCAAATCCTGAGGCGCCACACGCTGCCGACCGAAATCGTCAATAACAAGCGTGCCGCCATTCGACTTCATTTGAAACGGTGCCTCATAAAACTTGGCGGCTTCGCTCCAGGTAAGATCTGCGTTTTCGAGCGTCAGTTCACCGCCAACAATAACGAGCGGCCGATTAATCAACGCCCAGCGCCGGTCATACTCCACGGGCGTGACGTCGGGCGAAGCGAGCCGATGACAGTGCGGATCAAACACGCGAATGATCTGCCCATCGATTTCGACGGCATAGGGAATCCAAATCGCGCCTGGCAGCGCGTTGTTAATTCGCTCGGCAACAGCCGTCTTCCCGGTGCCAGGTAGCCCCGTTAGAAAAAGAGATCGCCGTGAATTGATTACGCAACCAAGAGTTTGCAACAGCGACTCCGGCAGAATTAGATCGTGAAACGCCGACCGGACTGTTTCCAAAGAGGCTGGATGCGAAGGTATCGACTGCAAACGCATCATGTGTGCGTAGTCGTCCAAGGAAACAGGAGCCGCGCCGCTATAGCCGCAAGCTGCAAGCAATCGCAGCAGTCGATCCCAGCCGCGGTCCAGCATACTATACCGCCTCGAGCCAACGGCGGTTTGCAAACGCACTTCGATTAACTTCTCTCGATAAAGTTTTTCCAATAGTTCTTCGGTAAGGGCACGAGGCAAGTGAAGGCGTTCCGCGACCGCGGTTGTGGTCGGTTCGGGGAGCATGGCGACGTGCTTGAGCGCTAAATCACAAAGGAAGCCTTCGCCAATGCCAAGATCAGGTATCTCCTCGGGCACGGGAGGACCCATTGATTCCACTTCAACGCGAGAAAGTATCGTTGTTTGCGACATGACAAATGTTCACTTTCCTGGAGGTCGTTTAATCCAAGCGATAGACAGCAATGCTAATTGACGTAGCCACACATTCTGTGTGCCTTCTTTTTCAGTCTCAACCGAAGAGCACGCCGGAATTTCCGTCTGACAAAGCTAGCGTCCGGGCGACGAAGTCCCTGCCCCATTTGAACCTGAAACAACAGCCAGCGTGGTAGTGACCGTCTGGGCTTGTTCAAACTTGCCAGTCCTCTTGTAGAGGTCAGCCAATCGTCGCAATGCCAAAGACGAAGCAGGATCGATGCGACGTGCATCTTCATAGTATTTGATCGCATCGTCGTCGCGGCCAAACCTCTCGAGCATACGAGCGGTGTTAAGATTCCCCGTGAGTGGTCCCGTCGCGCGCGCAAAGTGCTTATATGCATCGTCAAACTTTCCCAGTCGGCATAACGCGAGCCCTAAATTATTCAGAATTCGGTCATCTGTGGGCGCCAGCTTGACGGCTCGTTTTAAACGATCAACTGCAGCGCGATAATTTCCATTCTGATAAAGAGAAAACCCCAGATTATTCAAAGCCTGGGCATCCTCAGGTTCAACTTTTACGGCTCGCTCGTACGATGCCTTCGCGCGATCGGCCAGGCCCTTCTTGTCATAGGCAACTCCCAGCAGGTTATGAGCTTCTGTGAGTCTCGGATCAATAGAAGCAGCCGTCGAGAGTTCTGAAATGGCTTCGTTGATTTGGCCGTTCAAGAGATAGGAACGACCATTCGCCAAATGCTCTTTT
The DNA here is from genome assembly GCA_036395055.1 of Pyrinomonadaceae bacterium. Taxonomy (GTDB): domain Bacteria; phylum Acidobacteriota; class Blastocatellia; order Pyrinomonadales; family Pyrinomonadaceae; genus PSRF01. The sequence continues at coordinate 3,104 of DASWDX010000045.1, forward strand.
GCTGTGTTGGCCAATGCCAGCTTGTTTGCCTGAGTGCGGCTGTCGTCGACTCGCGAAACACCAACGCTCTCAAACTTATCCGCGTCCTTCTCCGTCATGCGCTGAAGTCTGTTGTCATCTTTATGACCAAAAAGGCGGCCCAGAGCCTTGAAAGGAGCCGCGAAGATCTTCACTACTTTGTTACCACTTTTCTTGTGTTCGCCCGCATTACCTGCGAGCGAACCTGAATCCTCAATTACATTAGCGTCCGGATCACCTTCCCGCTCGATTGTTGAAGCGCTCCACATGGCCGACGCTGCAACGGTTATGACGAACGCAATAAGAATGGCGAGTAACCTTCGTTTTCTCATGGTCCAACTCCTTTTTACATTTTGCCGAGTGTGTCCATCAGTTGGAGGACAGCGGGGCCAAGGATCGCAATAAACAACGTCGGAAACAGAAAACATGCGAGCGGGAATAGCAACTTGACTGCCGCTTTTTGTGCTGCTTGCTCAGCACGCTGCCGCCGCTTGGTCCGTAACGAATCCGAGAAAGCTCGGATCGCTTTAGTGATTGAGGTGCCAAACCGATCTGTCTGAATGAGCATTGCCACAAGGCTGCGAAGGTCATCGACGCCGGTTCGCTCCGCGAGATTACGCAAAGCCTCATCGCGTTCGCGACCAACTCGAATTTCGAGGTTCGCCAATTCAAACTCTTCGCTGATGTCCGGATGCACTTCTTTTAATTCGCTACTGACCTTCATCATTGCGGCGTTCAACCCGAGCCCTGCCTCGATTGAAATGACCATGAGGTCAAGCGCATCGGCGAGTCCCCAACGCACGAGTTGCTGGCGCGAGCGAATCATGCGGACAAGCGCGTAGCGCGGCAGAAAGAAGCCTAGAATAAAAGCCAAGAGAATCCAGAAGAGTGCACCACCGAGCGGTCGCGCAAGGAGCGCGCAAACAAGCGCAACGAGGGCAGGTAAGCCAGCCATGGTTGCTAACTGAATGGCGCGATAAACACCTGGCGCGCTTTGTGAGCGAAAACCGGCCTGCATTAGTTGCTTTTGTACCTTCCGAGCTTCCGCTGCGGACGCCGGAACCAGACGGTTGAGTGGTGTGGCAATGCGTTCCGCCAACTCCGCCCCTGGGTGACTCTCCTCGAGCGAGACTGGGACACTGGCCGCACTCGTCGGTCTCCCACCAAGTCTTTTGAGACGCTCAGTAGCAGCACTCTGTGGTTTGTAAAGGAGCCAATAAACTCCCATCATACCGAGCGAGATGCAAACGAAGGTTGAGATGGTAATCAGTATAAGCATTTTTCGTTTCAGCCAGTCATCAGTTAGTAATCAGTGGTCAGTAGTCCGTCTTTTTGGTTGGCAATTAGGGGATAGTGGTTAGTAGGCTGTAGCTGGTAGGTCACGGTCGGTTTGCTGCGACGGACTACTGACCACTGATTACTGCCGGTTTCAAATTTTTATCCTCAGAATCTTTCTCACGATTAACATCCCTGTTACCTGAAGAAACAGAGCGGTCGCAATCAGGTAATGACCCCGTTGGTCTTTCCAAAGCACGTTCATATATTCCGGGTTCATAATTGTGATGACGATCGTCACGAAGATTGGCAAGCCGCATAGCAGCCATGCCGACATGCGTGAGCTTGTGGTCAATGTTTTCAAGTCGCCCATGATTCGAAAGCGTTCGCGAATAGTGTAAGCCACCTTTTCAAGAATCTCCGCGAGGTTGCCGCCTGTTTCACGTTGAATCAACACAGCGGTCACGCACATGCGTAAATCCAAAAGCGGTATTCGCTGAGTCAAATTCTCCAAAGCGAGCTTCAGCGATAAACCGAGGTTTTGCTCTTCATACGTCTTGCGAAACTCCGTTGCTATCGGCTCTGGCATCTCAGTGGAAACCATGTGCATGGCTTCTGAGAAAGCATGGCCGGCGCTTAGTCCCCTACTCATCAAATCGAGGCCATCGGGCAAAAGCTCAAGAAATGCGTCAAAGCGCTTTTTGCGTTTCCACCAAACGTGAACGAATGGAACTGCCGCAGCAGAAAGGCCCGCGGCCAGCATCAACAGAATAGAGATGCTTATGACCGACGCAGCCAACGCCGCCAACATTCCCGCCATTGCTGAGAACATTATCAGGCGGGAAGGCGTGATGTGCAGGTCGGCCTGATCCAGCATCCGTTTTAACTGCAAAGCTGCCTGAACGCGAATGAGCGCGCGATTTACCCAGGGTATTTCGCTCATCAGTTCATTGCGCGCCAATACAACTTCGATGTCTTCCGTGTGTGCCGAATGCAGCAATGCCTCCGAGAGCCGCTGTTGTAGCCGCGCGCGCTTAGAGTCGGTCCCGAGCGTGGCCAGCAGATAGGCGCCCAGCACCAGGAATAGAGCGAAGAGGAATACTAAAAAGGAGATCAGCACAGTTTTTACATCTCCTCAAAGAAAACTCGCGGCAGTTGCAGTCCGCAGGCCTTCAATCGTTCAGCAAAGCGCGGGCGTATACCGGTTGGACGGAAGCGACCAATTACCTGTCCCTGGGAGTCCACGCCGGTTCGTTCGTATTGGAAAATCTCCTGCATCGTTATGGTCTCGCCTTCCATGCCTGTAATCTCGGAAATAGCGGTGACACGCCGGGTGCCATCAGAAAGACGCGCGACCTGCAAGACAAGATCTATCGCCGCAGCAATCTGTTGCCTCATCGCGCGATCGGATAGACGCATCCCGGTCATTTGGATCATCGTTTCTAAACGTGCCAGCGCGTCGCGAGGGGTGTTTGCGTGAATAGTTGTTAAGCTTCCATCGTGGCCTGTGTTCATGGCTTGCAACATGTCGATAGCTTCGCCACCGCGCACCTCGCCGATGACGATGCGATCAGGACGCATGCGTAATGCATTCCGCACGAGGTCACGCTGGCTCACTTCACCGCGCCCTTCGATGTTGGGGGGTCTGGTTTCGAGCCTCACCACGTGTGGCTGTTGCAGTTGGAGTTCCGCCGAATCTTCGATCGTAACTATGCGCTGGTCTTCTGGAATGTAAGCCGACAGCGCGTTCAGCAGCGTCGTCTTACCTGCTCCGGTGCCCCCCGAGATCAAGACGTTAAGGCGGGCCTTGACGCACATGTCCAGCATGTCTGCGATGTCTTTGGTCAGCGCTTTGTTTTCTATCAGCAAATTCATGCGGAGAGGCTCGGCGCCGAAACGGCGAATCGAAAGCACCGGCCCATCGATTGAGAGCGGCGGGATGATCGCGTTAACACGCGACCCATCGCGCAAGCGGGCATCCACCATCGGCGAGGACTCATCAATGCGCCGGCCAACCGACGAGACAATCCGTTCAATTACGCGCATCAGGTGTTCGTCGTCTTTGAAGGCAACATTGCTAACTTCAAGTTTGCCGCGTCGCTCCACATAGATGGTGCCGTGCGAATTGACGAGGATGTCGGAAATGGTTGGATCGCCGAGCAGAGGCTCCAGCGGTCCAAGCCCGAAGAGTTCATGCTGAACGTCGTTAACTAGCCGGTCACGTTCGGCCGTGGAGAGCGGCATCGCCTCTTGGGCCAACACGCTTTCTGCCAGCCGGGAGACCTCGGCGTGCACCTGCTCAGGCGTCAGGGCGTCCAGTTTGGTCAGGTCCATGCGATTAATGAGAGCACGGTGCAGCCGAGACTTCATTTCCTGGAAGGAATGGCCACTGCCTTCCTGTCCGTTGCCGTTGCCGCCGCCAGGAAAGCCAGGGGTTTCTCTAATCAATCTTTCTCGAAGTGCCATATTAGTTTTGCGCAGATTTGAGGTCTGCATCCTCTGTAAACATCAAACTCACAGACTTACGTCTGTGCTACTGACTTGAAGCTCAAACTGATTCTGTCGCTGTTCACGTTTGAAGAAGGAGTTCCAGCGCGTTCGTCGCGGCTGCGGTTCCTCTGATACGATGACTGCGCCGTCCGCAATCGTCTTCGCCACGCGTCTGATCTCCTGGGCAATTTTGCAATTCGGCTCTGATAGAACCAGCGGCTGGCCAAGATTGATCGAAGTGACCGCCGTCTGGTAATCACTCGGCACGAAGCCTATCACCGGCTCGCCAAGAAACTTCTCAACCTGTCGCAGATCAAGATCGATTTGTTTGCTCCAGCGATTTACGAGGATGCGGATTTTCTTACGCGGGTAGCCGAGGCGATCGAAAATTTCGAGGGCGCGCTGGGTGCTGCGGATTGCCGGTATGTCCAGCGTCAAGACCAGGACGATTTCATCCGACTGGTCGAGCGCCGCCAGCGTTATCGAGTCAAACGTGTGTTGGGGATCAAGCACAACGTATTCGTGCGATTCGCGCAGCCGCTGTAATACTTCGAAAACATGCTCCGGTTCGATCTCATCCGCGGAGTCTGCTTCCTTGGGCGCGGCCAGGAGCGAGAGATTGGGGGAATAGGGCGTGACGAAGCTCTTGATCAAGGCAGCGTCAAGCCGGCTACGATTCTCTGCCATGTCGGCGAAGGAATATTTGGGATTAACACCGAGAAACAGCGGCAGGTCGCCCGCTTGAAGATTTAGATCAACGAGGACTGTTTGGGCGTTAGTCGAGGCTGCGAGATTGGTGGCGATGAAGGATGTACCGCACCCACCTTTACTCGAAAAGACAGCAACCATGCGGCCCTTTTTCTTCCGCGTTTCAACCTGACCTGCGCAAAAGTCAGCTACGCGATCCAGAACTGTCTTGAGTTCTTCCGCACTGATTGGGAGCTTGAGAAATTCCCGTGCTCCTGCTCTCAAACTTTGTAGCAGTAGATCGGGTGCTGCATTATTAGCGGCAGAGATGATCGCAGTTTTCGGCACCTCCGCGGTCAGTCGCTGAATGAGCTTGATTGCCTGGTCCGCATTGGCGCCGAGCGTGATGATCGCCGCGGCGGGCTTGAGGCGCATTATCTCTTCGTGCAGCTGCTCGGCGTCGTTCCCGCCGGCCAGTAACTGCACACGATTATCCGTTGACAAAGCCGTGCGTATTTCTTTGAAGTTATCAAGGCCCGTGCTTAGAACTACGATTGTAAGTGGTTGTGTCATTGCGTCGCGATAAACGTTTTCAAAATAGAATTAAGCAGGCTGGACACTTGTCCATTTTCCCAGGTTAGGGCATGACCCCAGCGTTTTCTGCGGTCAGGGTGGTGTTGTAATCGGGCATCGTAATTGTGGTCCCGACCATTGGAATGGCGAATCGAAATTGATAATTTCGAATCGTTACCCCGACCGTCCCTTCACCCAGACCGAAACCCTGATACGTTACGAAGATGTTATCTGGGGTCAGATCATTTACCATTGGCGTTGTTCCGCCATCTGGGTCGCCATACACTGCAACGTTTTGGATCGCCTCCACGCTCGGTCCCCCGTTTTTGTCGTTGGTGTCATATGTCACCTTGACGCCTGGCGGACTACTGGCTGGCTGATGGATCGCGTAACGCGCGGCGCGTCGGGCGGCATCGGCCAGTGCATTGTGTGTCCAGAGCGCACGGCCAAATTCCAGCACGGCAAACATGGCCGTTAGAAAGACGGTTGCGCCAATGGCAAACTCAACAAGCGTCGCTCCACGTTGATCTGACTTCGCATTTAGCTTTAGAAGCATGGTGCCGCTCCTGCGACCAGTGGCTGCGTCAGCAAATAACGCATGGTGACGCTGGGTTTGACGTCGACAGCAAGAGTTGTCGAAGATTTCGTCAGCCCGCCCAGATCGAAAATAGGCGTATGAGGGTAATTAATGATTTTAATGGTGACAGTATTTGGAATACCACCGCCGGTCATAAGATTTGGTGGGTCTGAATCATCGCGGCGAGTAATCTCCACGTTGCTGGTTGTCAAGCCAGTAACTATTGGATTGCCAGTGCCGACAAGGTTTCCATAGACAACGAGATTTTTTGCGGCAGCGTCGCAATCACCGTTCGTTATTGCTGTCGCCAGATAACGGACGGCCACCCGTGAACCCTTTGCGAGCGTTGTGTATTCATAGAAGTAACGCCCAAACTCGGCGGCCGCGGCGAATAGCACAACCAGCACTGGCAATACAATTGCCAGCTCCACGAGCTGCATGCCACGCTCGTCTCGCTTGAAGCAGCGCATTTTCCGATTAAGTTCTCGACACATAGGATTAACGCCTTATCGGTAGAGAACAGGCTTTACAATTGGCGGACCAAGATTAGGCGGCGCGAAGGGGTCGTAAACGCCATTACCGACGACGACGCTGGTACCAATGTATTCAGCTTGGATATCGAGACCATTGCCGCCGCTAACCTTGGTTTGCAGGAAGAAGGCGCCGAAATGGTCGATCTGGACGCTGGTGCGACCACCCTCAACTTCGCTTATCTTCATAATTGGAAGCAGCACTACTCGACGACCGGCAACACCATCATGTGACGGTTTCTGGAAGATTAAGGGGTTGGGCTGCAGTCCCTCTAAGTAATTCTTATACGCCTTTTGATATTCCTTATACTTGATGCCTTCTTTGATGTTGATGTCCGGCGGAAAATCGACCGGGTCCATTCCGGAGGCATAGTCGTCGAATCGCGTGTTGATGCCTTGCCTGATTGCGCCTGCAGTTACGCCCGGCTTTGTATCAACATATTCCCCCGGTCCGACAACATTTTGCACAGCACTCGCTAGATCAATGCGATCATCAGCACCACCCGATCCATCGATGGCCAAAATCTGGTAGTTTCCGGGAGAAATTGGATTTTGTGGCGGGCTGCGAATTGTGTAGACGTTGCCTGGGATGAAAGTTGAAAGGTCATTATTATCGATCAGAAAAAGCGGAAGATATCCCATGAAATTGGTAAGTGGCGCGGACACCCCGGCGACCGCCTGCGCCGTTAAGTTGCGACTGTTACCTAGCAAGAACCCTACAAACGACATCTGAACCGGTGATTCCGGTGTGATGACTTTAACAAAGCGAATCGTATCGACCACGCCTGGGGCTGCAGCAGCCACTTGATTCAGGCCAGGGCCGTTGTCAAAGTCACTAAGGTCCCTGGCAAAACGCACATTGTCAGGGGTGAATACCACGCCCTGGTTGTTAAACTCGTACTTGTTCATTTCCTGTACAGCATATTTCGTCGCGGCGTAAATTCCCGATTCGTCAAAGTTCAATCCGGAAGCCCCCGCCAGAGCTGACGCATCAGCGGCGTTCTGCAGTTCGTTTTTCGCGAGGTAGAGATGGGTAATATCAACACCCAGCCCCACGGCAAGAAGAAGTGAAAGCATACCTATGGCGGACATCGCCAAAATCGACCCACGCTCGCCTTTTCTGTCTTTCCTTTGCCCCAGTCGGTTCATTTTTGCCTCCTTCTCAAGCACTCCTCTTTTCAATAAAGGTTGACCTGGCTAGGGTTTGAGCGGTTGGGGGCCGAAATCCATAGGCATCGTAAACGCCACCGGAAGCGTTGGGTTAATATGAGTAATGTTGGAAGACGTGCTGCTGGAAGAGCCAGCGCCAGTTTCTGTTCCGGTTGTTGTTTTCGGGTTCGTGGCCGGCTCCACAGCTTTAGCAGGCTCTGTCGCTTTCGGCGAAACGGCCGGCGTTCCTTCGGTATTTTGGCCCGTCACCGAGAAACCGGTTCGTCCCTGGATCTCTTCACTCGTAGGCTCAAGACCCAGCGGCGATCCATTTTTCAGACCGTCAACTCCCCGCATCTGTGGCAGGTCATCACGATTCATCGGCTTAACCAGGTGTGCCGTCACGATGAACATCAACTCAGTCTCATTCTTCTGGAATGACTTCGATGTGAAGAGCGAGCCCAGCACGGGGATGTCACCGAGTACCGGAACCTTGGACAGCGACTTTATTTCGCTGTTGTCAAGTAGACCGCCGAGAGCGAAGGATTGTCCGTCACGAAGTTCGACTCCTGTCTTGGCGCGGCGTGTCTTTAAGGCTGGAATCAAAAATCCGTCAAACTTGACGCCGTTAGCAAAGTCAATCGTTGACACTTCCGGTTCGAGTTCCAGTCTGATGTGGTCTTCGTCGATGATGGTCGGCTTAAACTTCAGCCGCACGCCATACTCTTTGAAGGTGATCGAAACGGTTGTTTTATCACTGCCCCCCTGAACGACCGGAACCGGGTACTCACCGCCTGCCAGAAAGCTGGCTTCCTGGCCGTCCATCGCGATCAAGTTTGGCTCGGCGAGAGCGCGCAGCGCGCCCTGCGTTTGCAGGGCGCGGATCATAGTGGTCATATTGGCACCAAGGACCAGAAGATTGAGCGAGCTAAATGTGCCTTCCAAGAGGCCGTTAGTGGCCTTGCTGAGGTTGCCGGGTCCGCCACCACTTGCGAAGCCGCCCACACCCGGACTGGCCTGATAAGCATAGGAAGCGCCGGCATCCTTTACACGATTGCGGCTAACTTCGGCCACGCGCACTTGCAGTTGAACCTGGGACATATTCTTCACAGGCGAAGCAAGCATGTTTACGGCTTTAAAGCCCGCGGCTTCCACGACGCTCTGGGCCTGGCTGGCTGTTTTGGTGTCGCTAACACTGCCTGACATCACCACAGAGCCGTTGGCCTGACTGAGACGAATGTCGTCCTTCGGAAAAAGGGCGCGCATTTGCGAATCGATCAATGAGAGATTGGCGCGGACATAGACGTCGAAGACCAGGTATTCACCGCCGGACTGTTCCCAGGCAATGAAGTTCACCTGTCCGAAGGCTTTGCCGTTCACCAGCACCTGATCTGGTGTGACGAGCACCGCTTCGGCAATCTCCGGATTAGAAACGGAGAAGCGTCCGACAGGCCTATCAAAATTGATTACCCGCGATTGGCCCACCAGTACGTTAACCGCCACAGCCTCTTTATTCTGTTTGAAAGATGCCTTGTAAGAGGTTGCCTGAGCGTAGCCGATGGAATTAATAAAAACGATCATCAGTGACGCCAGCAACAAGCTTACTCGGCGCGTGATGGGAGAACGGCTGTGCATAATCTTTAGCTCCTTTTGGTAAACGGTTAACTTTGTCTGAACACCCCGCAAGGCGTGTCTATATTCATCACGGGAAATCTACGCTGCGTTTCTTCGCGCCTTCGATCATTTCGACTGTGGCGCGCGGAGGTGCGGGTGATTTCTCTGCTACCGGCTTGGGTTCAGGATGCGCCTGTCTCACCGGCTTTGGATTTGGTTTCACTTGTTCGCTCTTTAACGAGCCTGGGTCCGGCGCCGGCATAGCGTGGTCGCCATTCAAAAGTCCCCGCTTATTGATTCCCGTCGTTTGCTCGTCGCCTTGATCGATCGAATTGCGCATTACGAGCTGAAGCTTGCCTTCGCTCGCAGCCAGGGCGAGTTTCTCAGCTTGTTCGGGAGTGACCAGGAGTGTAACAGCCTTGACACTGTTGGCTTCACGTTGGTCTTGCGGCTTGTCGATGTTCTGACCGTTGGCGAGGACCTTGATGTTTTGCAGGACGATTTTGGAAATCGGATCCTGTCCCTGGACACCCGAATCGCCGGGAGTTATGACGACCACGATATCGACGAGCGTGCCTGGCATGATGAATCCTGAGATACCAACCACGTCATCAACTTTCACGGTCATCGCCCGGTAGCCTTCGGGAATGACGGCCGATAAACCACCCGCAGTGCCTTCGGGAGCCAACCGCGCTTCGGTGATTGGCTCGCGAGGAGCCAGGTTGACCACCGCCACCCGACCAACCAATTTCTCGACCGATTTGAAAGCGCCGTCGGGCGTCGACTCCGCGGGAAACTGGACCACCATCACCTGCTCGGGAATGATCTTGGTACCGAGCGGAATGGCGACCTTGGCGACTACTACGCCGTTAAGATTCTTTGTGTATGCCTGAGCGCTCGACAAATACCGACTGACGGAAACGGCCGCGAGCAGCCCAAACAGAAGGGCTCCAGCTAAAACAATGAAGAAACGTTTGTTACGCATAAGTTGAATCTCCGTGTGATCGGATTTGTCTCGACTAACAGCTTGCTCGTGTTTCAAACGCGAAAAATAGCTGTTGAAATGATGCTGCCAATTGTGATCGCTACGCCGTAAGGAATTGTGTGCGTGCGATCTGCGGGAACCGCGAACCTGGGCATTTCCCAGCCGGGCAATAGCCCGACAAGTATTTGCAGGACTCGGTTCATCGTCGCAATTACCCTTCCTGATCGAATGACGGAAACCATCGCGAGCACTCCACCGGTAACCACGACGACTAAGAAAGTAGGTAGGACAAGGTGAGCTCCCGTAACCGCCCCTATAGCGGCAAAAAGCTTGACGTCTCCCGCTCCCATCGCTCCGAAAACATGAAGCATGAACATCAATCCAAAAGCGAGAACGCAACCACCCAAGCTTGCATATAAACCTGGTAGCCCTCCAAAAATCGCGTTGATTGCGATCCCACTCGCAAGAGTTGCAAAGACGAAGGGATTCGGAATGCGACGATAGCGAACATCGTAATAGGTAATGATCACCGCCAGGGGCAGAAGAAGAGTTACCGTTACAACTGTTTCAGACATCACTTACAACCCCTAAAGCGATCGTTTTCCGGGAAGTCGCTTGTTACCGGTCGCTTTGCTTCTTAAAGATCTCAATTAAAGCTGTCTCGGATTTAGTCGGGAAACCTATCTGTTGATCGTGGCGGCAAGCGTGTCAATTCGAGTGCCGATGGCTGTGCCGAGGCTTCTAAAGGCAACAACACAGACGATCGCAATTAACGCTGCGGCAACTGCGTACTCCGAAAGTTCAAGGCCGGTTTCATCTCGAAGGAAATTCTTAATCATGTTTTCGCTCCCCGTTCCAGATGGCGCGACTCTTGAGGAGCCGACGACGCGCTTTACCCGAGTTAGACCTCAACTAAAGCGCGCCGGGCCCAATTTTGCCGAGTACGACTATCCATTGATGGTCGCGGCAAGCGTGTTAATCTTAGTACTAATGGCGGTGCCGAGGGCCGTGAAAGCAGCGACGACGGCGATAGCAATCAACGCTGCGGCAACTGCATATTCCGACAACTCAAGACCGGTTTCATCCTGAAAGAATCTCTTAATCATTTGCATTTGCTCCTTATAGTTTAGTTATGGCTTTGATCCTTGGTTCGCCTTCCTCCGCGTCGAAAGAAAGCTGGCGAATTGCTAAGTAGATTCATGATGTGAGGGCCACGCTTGACTGTGGCCCTCCGCGGCCTCTGCGTGAATGGGATTCTGCCCTGACCGTGCGGCGGCCAAAGCCGTTAATTCCACTCACGACAGCGCCACACAGAGTCAGTGCCAATAGCATGAGTTCGTTTCCTGCCGCGACCATGACTCGTGCGGCAAGAATGACGCCCAGAGCGAGCAAAGGTGCGGTGATTGCGATCACTGCCAGCGAGACAAACTCTATTGTGGTGAAAGGCTTCATGAGATCTTTCTGTAGCAACCTTTTCTTTTTTTCGCGACGCGTCAGTTGCCTCGCGAACGAGGGTGACCATAACAAGCGACGTGCCACTGACCAGCAAACCGATAAACACTTAAATTAATGGCGTTCTCACAGTGCCTGGACCAGTTGAGTTGTAGCCTCGCGTTAACAAAAAGATCTGGTAGTCTCGCAGTGAGATGGCTTTGTGGATGTTTTGAAAGCGCTTTAGCGGCCTTATTGCTTGTCGCCTGAAGTTAACAACGGAAACGGCGACTGTATCCGGCGCGGCGACAATGCGGCTGGTTAAAAGAAAAGCATTCGAGATTTCTCTCGAATGCTTACAGAGGATCTAGAGGCTGGATCCGGTTAGTTGCGTTCTGCGCGAAACTGTAAACCGGGTTCGGTATCTTCCTGAAGGAAGTCGGTAATGTCGATTGCCAATCGCTTAATCTTTTTATATAACGTTTGTCGCGAGCCTAGCCCTAACGCTTCGCTTGTCCGCGCCACATTACAATCATTGCGTTTCAATGTCTCAGTGATAACTCGTCTCTCATAATCTTCCAACAAGACTTCAAGGTTTTCAGCCGAACCTTTTTCAACATTTGTTCGGTGGAAACTAACGGGGTAGATGTGTTCGCTGACGTGCTCCAGCGTAATGTGACCATTCTCTTCGGCGTATAAAACCAGCCTCTCCATTTCGCCGGCGAGTTCACGTACATTACCCGGCCAGGAGTAGCTCTCCAGCGCGCGGATCGCTTCCCAGGTTATTCCGGCTATTGGCTTATCGTTGCGCCTAGCATAGTGTGAAAGGTAATGAGAAATTAGAGCCGAGATGTCTTCGGGCCGTTCCCGCAGAGGAGGTACTTTCACCGTAAGCGTGGCTATGCGGTAGTAGAGATCTTCTCTAAATAGTTTGTCGCGCACTAATTGCTCGAGATCTTTATGAGTTGCAGCAATGACACGGATGTTTACTTTTCGTGGGGTAGGCTCACCAAGTGTGTGAATCTCTCCCTCTTGCAAGAATCGAAGGAGCTTGGGCTGGAGCGCCAAAGGAAGATCTCCAATCTCGTCAAGGAACAACGTCCCGTTTTCAGCGACGCGAATGAGTCCGTCGTTATCACGAAGAGCTCCAGTGAAACTTCCCTTCCGATGGCCAAAGAGCATGCTTTCAATTAGTTCAGGTGGCGCCGCGGAACAATTGAAGGGAACAAAATCTTCCTCAGACCGCCTGCCAAGTCGGTGAATCGCGTGTGCAACTAGTTCTTTACCGGTGCCCGATTCGCCTGTGATCAAGACTGTAGAGTTTGAGTCCTTGATTCGAACCACAGACCGAGCTACTTCATTCATCGCCCGGCTATCAAATATCATCCCGGGTAGCGTTGTCTTGCCAGTCTTATCCTCAGCAACTTTCGGCGGCTGAATAACCCGCCTGACCGAAACATGAGAATGAGCCAAGCGTGTGACGTCCATTATGGCCCCAAAGTCTCGTGCCTGCTGCCGCGATAGGGGACGAACGCACTGTCCGTACAGAGCCGCACCCGCGCATCCAAGCCTGGAGGAAGCCAAAATAAAACAGACCGAGCAATCTCCCTCGTTTATGTTGGGCCATTCAGAATCCGCCGCCAGCGTTTCAGTGACAATTCGCTCAGCGGTTGCTAGTTCCGGTTCTTGCAATCCTTCGGCCCAGTTCAATTTCGGCCCTTGTCCTGTCTGCAAGCTCCAAATCGAGAGCCCATACATTGGGGCGGTAGACTCAACAAGCAGGCTTAGCTTGAGCATTACCTCATAAAGTAGATCAGGGCCGGAATTTGCCGCCTGGCAAAGCGCCCTAACGATAGCACCTATGGGGAGCTGGCTTGTTTCGAGCAGAGATTCGGCTGTTTCTGGATAGGAACGGGTCAAATCAGGCATGAAGCCTCTCCAATTCTAATATCACGATAGGAATAGCGCCGGTCGGCAGCCCGGGCGGGCCACTAAGTTCTTTAAAATGAGAGGCAAGAGGGTTTAAGACTTTGGAGACCCCTTGTTGCGAGCCCTGGTCGGCTCCCGTCGTTTCGGCCTCGAGTCTAGCCCCCGTAACAATGGTGTGTCAACATTTATTAACACAGCACCTCCTGAAGAAAATGGGTTCTATCTTAATGTTCGCCCGGCGTTCGCCTTTTTGGTCCATTAAGCGACGTTACTTCATGTAAACATTGAGCTTATATAGTGAAACCATTGAAAAGATATCGCTTTACACGCTTAAGCGCCGATGCTACATTCCGCCAACCTTGAGCCTAAACTATTGACTGGCAAAGGATTGACATTAATTAGGAAGCACATTCCCTTGTGGTCGCATCAGAAAGTTGCTAAATATCTTGTGGTCAAATATACATTTACATTAAGCAGCCTCTTAAATATAGGCATTGGTCGATTTCAAATCTCTAGCTGACGAGCGGTTCGAAATTCATGATGGCTGACATAACCGGCAATGAACTTGGAGGTGCTTCTTGAGTAGGGTCATAAATTCCTATTGGGTTGATGAGCGAATTCGCGCGCAGCGTGTGACTCCTCGAGTGGCTGAGCCATTCGCATCCGTGAGAGAGATTTCACTGGACATCATTGGAACACCGGCGGAAGTCCGAAGGCGCGGCGGCGTAATTCCGGCTTGGGTCATCTTTGCAATGATTCTTTTGGCGACATTTGCAATTTGCGTTGCCGTTACTTTGCGGACCAGAACCAGGATGTCGCTGGCGTCTCAGCAATATGTCCGCATGCAAATGGATGTAGAGGGACTGCGCAATACTAACCAGTCCTTACGGCACGACATTGAACAACTCAGCAAAGACCCGCGCACTATCGAAGGAGCTGCGCGCAGCCGCCTAAACATGGTGCGACCTAATGAAATCGTTATCCCAGTCGAATGAGCAAATGGGGAATGCTCCTTCGCGACGGACGGCATTGAATCTGTTTCCCCTGCCGATTGCCCGCTAGTTCCCTGCTTGAAAACCACGCATCGCGATCGCCTGCCGAGCTGCGCGGCTGTGACTGCCATCACAGCCGCGTCCCCCTCCCCAAAACCAATCAAAACAGGCTCTTTGCTTGTGTTTGACAGTCGAATAGTGCTCAACTAATATCAAATTTTCCATTCCGCGAAATTAGTCGCAAGTCCTTATGTCTGAAGCCAAAGAGATCACTACGCCAATCGAAGAAGAGGTTGAACGCTGGCAAGGTGAGACGCTCGAGCCTGCGCTTAAGAAACATCCGGAAATGAAAAAGCGCTTTGAAACCGTCTCGCTTGAAGAGGTTGAGCGACTTTACACACCCGCCGACATTGCCCATGTCGATTTCGCGCGCGACATTTCCTTCCCCGGTGAGTTTCCTTACACGCGGGGCATACATCCGACAGGTTATCGCGGTAAGATTTGGACAATGCGGCAGTTTGCCGGGTTCAGTACTCCCGAAGAAACTAATTCCCGATTTCGGTACTTGCTGGAACAGGGCCAAACGGGGCTATCAGTCGCTTATGATCTCCCTACGCTAATGGGCTACGACGCTGATTCTCCGCTATCTGAAGGTGAAGTCGGCAAGTGTGGCGTTGCGGTTTCGTCATTGGCTGACATGGAAGTCTTGTTCGACAAGATTCCGCTTGAGCAGGTTACCGTCTCCCAAACGATCAATGCGCCCGCGTCGGTTCTGCTGGCCATGTATCTGGTTGTGGCTGAGAAGCAGCGTGCCGACTGGAAGAAGATTTCAGGAACGCTGCAAAACGATATTCTTAAGGAATATATTGCCCAGAAGGAATGGATCTATCCGATCCGCCCAGCGATGAAACTGGTAGTCGACACGTTTGAATTCTGCACTCAACAAGTCCCGCGCTACAATCCGATTTCCGTCAGTGGTTATCACATCCGCGAGGCCGGGGCCACCGCCGTTCAGGAACTCGCCTTCACGTTGCGCGATGGACTGGAGTATGTCGAATGGGGTCTGAAGGCCGGCTTGGACCTGGATCTCTTTGTTCCGCGAATGTCATTTTTCTTCAACGCCCATAATGACTTCTTCGAAGAAGTTGCCAAGTATCGGGCAGCGCGTCGCATCTGGGCCAGAGAGATGCGGGATCGCTTTGGTTCGACAAATGAACGAACGCTAAAGCTACGTTTCCACACTCAGACAGCAGGCGTTTCACTTACCGTGCAGCAACCGCTTAACAATATCGTCCGCGTCGCCATCCAAGCGCTCGCCGGAATATTCGGTGGCACGCAAAGCTTGCACACCGACGCCTACGATGAAGCACTCGCCTTGCCCACAGATCAGGCGGCTCTGATTGCGCTTCGCACCCAGCAGATCATTGCCGAGGAAACAGGCGTCGCACACACGATCGATCCGCTCGGCGGATCTTACTTCGTCGAGGCATTAACCGAAAAGCTCGAGAATGGCGCGCTAGATTATTTTCGGAAGATCGATTCAATGGGAGGCATGGTTGCCGCTATAGAAAGAGGATTCCCACAGCGTGAGATTCAGGATTCAGCCTATAAGTATCAGAAAGCCGTAGAACGCGGCGATCAAGTAATCGTAGGAGTCAACAAGTATCAGATGGAGAACGACTCGCAGATTCCCATTTTGGCGATCGATGAGTGCGTGCGCGATCATCAAATTGAGCGCCTCAACCAGGCGCGCGCACATCGAGACAGCGGCGCAGTAGCAAACGCCCTTGAGAAACTAAAACGTGTGGCTGATCGTGCAGAAAATACGATGCCCGCAACAATTGAAGCTGTGCGCGAGTATGCAACGCTGGGTGAGATTTGTTCAGCCTTGCGGGAAGTCTACGGCATATACGAAGAACCCGCCTTTTGATTTCCCAATTTACTTCTGTCGACAAATTCTTGATGCAGAGAACGATTCTGGTTTTGTTCGCAGTTCTCAGTGTCATCAGTTTCAATGCTTACGCCGCTGTTCAGGCCCGCAGTGGCAAAGCCAATCGCATTGAAGATCGGGTAATTATTCAGCGCTGTAGAATCGTTCTGATTCGGAGCCCTGAACTAGCAAGACAGTTCCCCGAGCGAAGGAGCGCCGTTGTCATCTATCCTGTCATCAGTGGGTTGAACGATGCAGTTGTATTGCGCCGCGTACGTTCAGCGCTTGCTTTCAAAAAAATATTTGACTACTCATTGAAGGAGTATCGCGAGGACCCCTGGTTGAGCGAATTCAGTTAGGTTGTAAATTACAATGGCAACTACCTACTGGACATTACTTTTATGCAGAGCGGCATGGCCGCCTACCCGGATGACCAAACCAAGCACTTCTTAATTAACTTAAAAGACGGCAGTATCGCCAAGGCTCCTGACGCGTTTGAGCCAAGCAAGTTCACTATGCTGGCGGCGGCGGTCAACCGCAAACTCCAAGATGAAATTAAGCAGATCGAAGATGAGAATGCGGCCTCGAGCGACGGTGAGGCAAAGGAATGGAGCAAAGAGGCAGACGAGAACCTAAAGTTTGAAATCAACAACCTGGACGACTTTTCGGTTGGACGCAGAGGAATCATCTTTCTTTACGATGCAGGTTTTCCTCATGCAATCAAAGCCTTTGAACCACGGGGCAAATATTTCTTCAGCTACGCGGAACTTAAACCATATATCAAACGCGACGGCCTACTGGGGCAATTCGTAGACTGAGGCTACAATGTCCAACATGAATGATAGAAAGATTCGCGTCCTGGTCGCAAAGCCTGGCCTTGACGGCCACGACCGCGGCGCCAAGGTGATTGCCCGCGCATTACGCGACGCAGGTATGGAAGTTATTTATACTGGACTGCGTCAGACGCCGGAAATGATCGCCGCGGCAGCCCTGCAGGAAGACGTTGACGCTGTCGGCGTTTCTATTCTCAGTGGCGCACATAACACCCTGTGCCCTCGTATTGTTCAGCTTCTCCACGAACAAGGTATGGACGACTGTCTTGTTCTGTTAGGAGGAATAGTCCCCCAGGATGATATCGCAAAACTAAAGGCGCAGGGCGTTGCGGAAATCTTTCTCCCAGGCACGTCTACAGAAAACATCGTCAAGTTTCTTCGGGAAAACGTGAAGCCCCGCGAGTGAGCATTTCTGATTCTCATCTAGCCAGACGGGGCGCCGCCATTCGCAGCAGCATTTGAGTTCCGGCCTCCAGCTTCACATTCTTGCCCTTGCCGGCAAAGACCGTGACGGGAGGCGGAACCATCAGATGCCATGAAATGGAAAGTCCTTCATAACCCAAAGCGCCTTGAGAATTCTCATTCAGGTGCGAAGGCTCCTCCATTCTTCCCTTAAGTACAGCAGTCGCCACTGCCGCCGTAGATGTGGCTTTGCTGCTCGCCGATAATTCTGCAGAACTCGAACTACTTGAGGGTCTCACGCCAACCATCTTTGGTTCATTGGAACGCATCATTCCATAAGTCGGATCCGACGACAGAGAACCATCTTGAGGCGCTGCCACAGCCGCAATGATCGCTTGCAAAGGTATTTCCTCGCCGCCCTTAGTAACCGCCTTATCCATTACGATCTCCAATACGGATTGCGGTTCCTCTTTTCCTCTTGTGACTGCGTTCGTTACGTGGCCCAATAACCGAGAGCCTCTCGGAATGACCACCTCTCCATTAACCACCACATCGCCGATATTTCTTAGCGCGAGTTCTTGACCAACGGTGGCGCTCTTCGACTCAAGGGACTTGGTGAGTGTTGCAAACACCGTGCTGACTCGGCGTTGGTCGCCAGTTTGTGCCATTAGTGAAATTGAGAAAAGGAAAAAAATAGCCAGGACTCCGCTTCTGCGCACGTTGCTATTCATTGCTTCATTCGCCTGCAAGTTGCTTTGAAGAAAAGGCAAAGGGTGGCAGGCAAGTCGCGCCGCCACCCCTTTCAGCCTGTGCGAAATGCTCCCTTAAAAACTGTACCGCACACCGATTTCCGCAGTAAAAGCATGAGGCAGAGTCACGCTGCTCGGTGTAATAAACCCGACCGGTTTTCCAAAGGTGTCATCACGAAGGTTACCGTCGAAGTTGTTGCCGAAATTGGCTCGATTGGTCAGATCAAAGAACTGGATGAAAGTGGCAAGGTTGTGACGCTCGCCAATCTTGAAGTTCTTCGTCACGCGCACGTCAAGCTGGAAGAACGGCTGACCGCGGAGATTGGCGAAGGAGGTAAATTGACATTGCCCGGATCTTAGGCAGTCTCGGAACTTCCTTCGAATTGTGTTAGAAAGGGCTGGATTGCCGAACGCCGTGAGCGTCGCCTTCAAATCACTTGGGTTATCCGTAAACACGACCGCGTGCGCTGGGCCACGCCCGCCACCTTGGCCAAGTATGTCGACAGAGGCGCCATAACTAGCCGTGTAAGGTCGCGCCGATTCCAATTGCACAATGGGAGCAATTTGGAAACCCCCGGGAAGATTGAATACACTGCCCATTGAAAAACGATGTCGACTGTCGCTGAACGTGGGACCAAGATCGTATTTAGCAAAGATCTCGAAGGGATTGGATGCGCGGTTGCGGAAGGAGGCGGCTCCAAGGTTAGCATTGTAAGAGAGCACCCTGGATCGCGTATACGTTGCATTAATCGTGAAATTCTTGTGCAGGCGACGGCGATAAGAGATGTTCAGGCCGTCATAACGAGCACGGCCAACTGACTGTTCGTCGTCAATGCGATTCAGCACAGGGACGCCGGCGGCCGCAAATGCAGCCGAGAGCGGGCGTGACGTGATTTCATTGCCATTCGCATCAAGCAGGAAGGTTCGCGTGGGATTTATATTAACTGTTTTCGACTCGTGAAGTCCGAGGACGTGTACATAGTCGAACTCAAGCACTGAGTACGAATTGAGCTGATGCGAATAGCCAATGTTCCATTGTTGCGTGTACGGATTCCGGTAATCGGGATCCATGATACGTCCCACTGAAACACCACCACCGGGCAGTTGTGTCGGCGGAGGCGGAATCGTTGGCAATGGATCAACGCCAAATCGCCAATCGGAAAGCAAAATCGCGGTGCCGGGCACTATATCGCCGCTGGAGATACCAAGCGTCTGGACAAAAATAGTTGGATTCTGTTGTTGAATCATGAACAGCGGAATATTGAGGAACGTCTGACCAAAGTAAAGTCCATAACCGCCTCGTACAATATGCTTGCCAGCTCCTCCTATATCCCAGGCAAAGCCAACACGAGGACTGAAGTCCTTATTGTCGTCATGCGGAAGTCTTGCCGCGACTGGGTGGTTAATGGCTTTGAGTTCGAGGTAGGTTCGGCTCTTGGCCTGCGCCTTGGTGCCGATCAGGTTGAAGTCCTTGTCCCACCGCAAACCGAGATTCAAGGTGAGATTGCGACGAACTTTCCAGTCATCCTGAAAGTATAAACCGAACATTTTGGCCCCACCGGGCAAGTCAAAATAGGGATTGCCTGACGTCGCGTTCATAGCACCAACCGCACCTGGTGTCGAGAAGCCATTCGGGTAGGCAGCCTTGTTAGACAGAATAACACTGGGGAGATCGTTGAAGTCGAGTTCCAGCGTGGGAATGAACTCGAAAAAGCCGCCCAGCTTACGTTCCCAAACATAGTCGGCTCCAGTTCTGAAAGTGTGCGTGCCTCTAGTAATCGAAAGATCGTCTTTGAACTGATACTTCGTTTGGTAAGACTGCTGCGGCACGTTTGTGTTCGTGCCGAAGCTAATCGTGCTGGCACCGCCGCCGAAAAAGAAAGTCGGAACTTTATTGTCTGTGTCAATCAGGTTGTTCCAGTACTGATACCCGATTGTAGCGGCATTAACTACGGTGTTGCTCAACGCCGAATTGAGGGTGAGATTGGCAAGCTGGAGTCTGTTTTTTGTGAAGTTGCCTTGAGTCAGATCATTTCTTTGGCCCGACTGATCATTCATCCCCAGATTCTTCTGGTCGCTGTAACTAACGAACATGTTGTGCTTCGAGCTGAAAGTGTGATCGATCCGCGCATTAACCCGCGTATCCTCATACGGGAGCGGAATGATCGGAGAAGGCACGGCGCCAAGGCTCGTAACCAGTGATAATTCCGCGAACGCATCTGCCGCAACAGGGATTGACGTGGCCTCTTTCTGGCGTTCAATAGCGAAGAAGAAGAACGTGCGCTTTCCGCCAAGGACACTGGGCCCACCCTCGCCGAAGCGAGGAAAGTAAAGCGGACCACCGATTGAGCCGCCGAATATCTTTCGATTAAACGGAGGTTTTGTATCAACTTTTTGGTTGGTCGTCGGATCGACTTCCTTGGCGTTCAGCTTCTTGTCGCGTAATTGGAAAAATGCCGATCCATGAAAATCCTTGCCGCCGGATTTGGTAACCACGTTAACGGCTCCGCCTTCACTGCGTCCATTGACGGCTGAGAACCGCTGTGTGCTAATCACAAACTCCTGAATCGATTCCAGCGGAAACTGCATCACTGGTCCCCCAACCGTATTGTCTTTGTTATCGATTCCATTGACAGTGACATTCACATTGCGACCGCTGGAGCCATTGATCCCAAAAATCGCAATGCGGTTTTTCGTTGGATCATACGAGTCTACTGGCTTAGCGCCAGGCGCGAGATACGCTAGATTTGCAAGGTCGCGACCGTTGAGAGGCAAGTCCTGGACGTCGCGCGGCGTAATGTTAAGACTGATGTCAGTCTTTTCTTTGCTGACTAAATCAGTCTCGGCGGTGACCGTCACATTGGCTGTTTGCATTCCGGGATTCATTGTCACATTAAAACTATTGGTGCGGCCAACTAGTAACTCCAAGTCCTCCGCAGTCACATCACCAAAGCCGGTTGCGCTTACCCGAACGTTGTAGCGACCGGCCGGCAAAAAGTCGATCTTGTATTCTCCATTGTCGTTCGTGGTCGCTGTTCGCGCCGCACCAGTGGCCTTACTTGTGACCGTCACCGTGGCCCCATTGATGACGCCACCCTTCTGATCCGCCACCGTTCCACCTATGGCGCTGCTAGCCGTAACTTGTGCAAAAGCGGAAATGCAGCCCAGCAGAAGGCAAACAGTCAGAAAGAGAATACTTACGGTGATCCTATTTAACCTGTTGACGGAGTCTTTGGTGTTCATGGAGGTCCTCCTAGAAATGGGGTCTCAGCAAGTTCTGAGACGGGGTTTGCAGCTCAATGTGTCAACCGCAAGAGATGACCAGTCTTTGGAGTTTCTGTTACTCAACCTTTGTACCACTGGGAGAACAAGGGGAATGCGCGCCACTAAGTTGAGAAATACTAAACTTATCAGTGCGAATATTCTGCACCACTGGATAAGCCTTATGCGGGATCGGACTGTAAATCCAAGTTAATGCATCTTATCCAATTTTTTGGACTTCCAAATGAGCGCATGCTACTCCTCCTTCAAGAACCTGGCAATACCCTTCTGGCAATCTTCGGTCATCCGGGCGATGACGTTGACATCAACGCCCGTCTCCAGGGCATCGCCAAACGTCATTCCATCCGTTTGGTAGAGCAATGCCTTAGTTAGCGCCACAGCGGATTTGCTCACCAATTCAAACCCGCGAAGATAAGCAGTCACGTCGGCTTCG
>DASWDX010000046.1:0-4944 GCA_036395055.1 Pyrinomonadaceae bacterium
TGGCCGGAAGGCATCTCCAGGTCCAGGCCGCCGTTGGCCGCCGCGACGGCATCGTAGGTTGCAACCCAATCTGACATCATTATGCCGTCAAAGCCCCACTCCTTCTTCGCCACGTCAGTATTGAGATACCCGTTCTGCGTCATGTGCTCGCCGTTCGTCAGGTTGTACGAGTCCATGATGGCTCCCACGCGCGCTTCTTTGACGGCAGCTTCAAACGTCGGTAAATAGATTTCACGCATTGTGCGCTCGTCGATCACGGAGTCCGTGTTGTGCCGGTCGAACTCGGAGTTGTTACCCATGTAGTGCTTAATCGTAGCCGCAACGCCCTGACTCTGCACACCGTGGATATAACCAACCGCTAAGCGCGAGGCTAAAAAGGGGTCTTCGCCCAAATACTCGAAATTGCGCCCGTTCATTGGTGCCCGATAGATGTTCACTCCGGGTCCCAGCAAGAAGTGGACGCCCTTAGCGCGCGCGTCTCGTCCGATCTCCGCGCCCACCCGCTCGGCGAGCGCGGGATCCCACGTAGCCGCGAGGGCGATGCCGCCCGCCACGACAGTCGCCGGCCCGAAATTCCGCACACCAATGGGGCCGTCGGCCATCTTCAGGCGAGACAGGCCGAGCCGCGGGAGTTCGCGGATGAAGAAGCCGTCCACTCCGCCGAGCAGATCAATTTTTTCCTCCAGCGTCATCCGGCTGAGAAGGGACTCGGCGCGCCGTGCGACGTCGGAGGCAAAGCGCTGAGATGAAGTTGCGGATGACTGCGCCATGTTAGGAATCCCGGCCGAGATGAGAAGGTATAGAGACAAAACTGACGAACAAAGTTTTCTCATAAGATTAACCTTAAAAATAGAACCACTGTAGTCACGGCCGTAGCGGCTCATCTAACAATCAAGCAGTTTTTCGACTGCTGGTCGCGACGTGCATTCGAGTATCTGACGATCCGTAGCCTTGGCACCCGGCGCGTGACGTAGAACCCGATTCGGATCATTGCGACGAAATAAGCGACAAGCACAACTATGTCCAGAGTGCTTAGTTTCATGCAGTCTGCCCTTTGCGAAGTTTAGTACCTGGCGATAAAGCTGGAAGTAAAGAAGTATAACTGAGAAGGAAGATCTTGCAGTGTCAAAATGCCGGATGGTGCAGTTTGAGTGCTCATCCTCTCTATTAGCACCGCGGCTTCAGCCCGGTGACCAGGATTTCCAGGTTGTGAACTGAAACCGTTCTAAATGGTTTCCAGGTGAGGCGTCACGCGCTAAAGCGCCGGTGCTAATGAGAGGAAACGGCAAACCGCGCCACTACCCACTGCCTTATCCTATTCCAGCGCTCTTGGCCTCGACTCTTGCCCGGTGGATCTCTACAATTTTCTTAATGAGAATCAGGCGATTGTTTGGGAGCGGCTGTTTGTGCGGTTGTGCCGCAACTGGCCGACTTTATTCCTCAAACAAGTCTTACCAGCTTCGCCACGGCTTATGAAAATCATAAGAGAGAGCAAAATCAAATGTCAGAACTAACATTCATTCTTGACGAACTGAAAGACATACACCAGGGAAATGCCTGGCATGGCCCATCGTTACGAGAATCGCTGGCGGGATTGACGGCGGAACAAGCCGCTGCGAAGCCAATTGCGAACGCACACTGTATCTGGGAAATCGTATCGCACGTTGCGGGCTGGGAAAACATTTTTCGCAGGAGTCTCGAAAGTGACGAAGGAGCATCGGAACCCGAGACCGGAGATTTCCCGCCCGTGAAAGAGTTAAGTGAGGAAGCGTGGATCCAGACTTTGGTTTATTTGGAAAGCGAACACCAAAAGCTATTGAAATTCATTTCTTCCTTGTCGGACGAGGTACTTGAAATGAACGTAGCTCAACGTGATTACTCCGTGCGCTTTCTCTTGCACGGAATTGTTCGTCATCACGTCTATCACGCCGGACAGATTTCGCTTTTGCGAAAGGCGTCGCAGCCGTGATTACGCTTTCGGCGCTCACTTCAGAGGAAAGCGGACTGCCCGAAAGAATAACAGCGGAAAGATCGCGTCATACGAAGGGGTTCTCGTCAGCGCTCGGGCCGTATATCGAGGGGATGGACACGTCCAACTCGCGCAGGTACACCGTCAATTGGCCGCGGTGGTGGTACCAGTGGTTCAGCATGATCGACCGCAAGAGCGCCACGCGCGGAACTGCGAAGAGCTCGCGTTCACCTTGCATCATGCGCCACGGCGCCATCAGCACCGCATCATCCATGCTGCCGACTATCTTCTTCGCTTTCGTGATGCTTTCGTCGAGCGCCGGGATCAGCTCCGACGCGCTGTTCGGTACCGGGTCGGCAAACACCGGGACTTGAGCCGGAGACGGAGAGCCGATCAGTTCGGCGACCGCGCCGGGCACGATCGCGACATGCATCGCGAGTTCTCCTAGCGTCCTCGCCTTTTCGTGCGGCCGCCAGCCTAATTGATCTTCGGGCACGCGTTCGAGCACGCGGCGCGTCGTCTGTGCCTCCTGCTCGAGCTCCTGCAACATTCCATCCTTTATTGCCATTGTCCGCCTCCTTCGCGCGGGTCAGGTTTGCGGCCGCCTTTGCCTGGCTTTTTGCGGCTGCCTCGATAGAATTGAGCCAACTATCTGAATACACAACCAGCCGTGAAGTTTGGCTACAATTTGGTTACTTTCGCCTTTCCAACTACACATCAGCGAGCCATGCCCTAAAATTTATCTAGTCCAAAGGCGCTTAAATAAGTTCTGTGATGAACTCACCCCAACCAGCCCCCGCGAAATCCGGCGCGTTGCAGCCCCGTGACGACATATGGACATTGCCTCATCAAACGCCACAGCAAACCTGTTCGGTAGTTTTCGATCATCATCACAATCGGGCCCTGGTCGAGGCCATAATATCCTTGAGAAATCCAGCCTTTCTCTTTTCGATCGGTTGAAACAAACGTTGGGTTGTAGCTGCACTTGAATCCATATTTGCTGGTCACCTCCGGATAATCCTTATTGATACGTTCGAGTGATGGCAGAACCACTTCGGGCGCAAATGGCAGAGAGGCTGCGACGGCCCAGGGGGCAAGTGTGCCGTCGTCGGGACCGTACGGAATGCTGCGTGCGCGATAATCGTAAAATCGTAGAGTTTTACCATTTACTCGGCGAATGGCTGGGCCAGGACCATCACTCGCGGTGATTCCCCAACAATAACGATCGTAACCGGACAGGCGTTTGGGATTACGCATGGCATATGACTGTTGGGTATAGACGGCGCGGCGGCTGTTCTCGAAGTAATCAATCGCCTTGCTGCTCATGTACTCGTCCTGGATGCCGCGGAAATCGATCCACATATGTGATAGCTGGTGAACGAATAGCGGACCAGCATAGAGAAACTCACGGCCGTAAAGTTTCTTCCATTTGTAAGTCCTGCTCCATGCACGGTAACTCTCCCCGGGAAGGGGAAAAGTAGGCGAAGCAAGGCCAAGCACGTAAAGGATCAACGCCTCGCTGTATCCGGTCCAACGATACTTGATAAATCCTCTCTCCGGTTTCCATCCATGCGTGACTGTGAGACCGCTATTCTGCGCCCAATGCCAATCAGCACGGCAATAAAGTGCCTCTGCAAGTCTGCGAATCTCACGCTCCTCTCCTGTCTCGCGATTGAAGTACATTGCAGCCGCCAGTGCTCCGGCGAGGACGTACGTAGTATCGATTGTTGAAATTTCAGACTTCCAGACACGCCGACCCGTTTTCATGTCGAGGAAGTGATAATAGAAGCCTTTATAGCCGATGGCGTCAGGCCCAGTTCCCTGAGGCCCATCGTGGAAAAACCGTAGAGTGAGCAGGGAACGCTTTATAGCTTCGGCGCGGGTTATGTAACCACGCTCGACGCCAACCGGATAGGCCGTAAGCGCGAACCCAGCTACAGCAATCGAACTTGGTGCTCCCTGACGCGTATTGTCTGGGAAGAGTCCGTTCTCTTGATTCATCTCGTTGGCGAAGTACTTGAAGGTATCGCGTTCGAGCCGGGCTAGATCTTTATCCGTTAGTGATGGCTCTGGTGCTCTCATGAGTTTTCCAGGCTTGATTGGGACGAAAAGCGATTGTTATTGCTGCGACAGGTGTGGTGGTAATTCTGTTTCATAGAGATCGCGCCCCGAGTTCTGTCCTTCGCTGACTTGCATGGACTTCGCACCGTGTAGTTTTTCAAATCCTTCTGCTCTTTGCTCCATGCCGCTTGAAATTGGTCCAAATATCTATTCACCGCGAGCATCTCAATGTTTCACTTCCGCTATGGCGACTTTGTTTACGCCACTGCAAGCCAGGTAAAGCTTGTCGTCAGGCGTGGCAACCATGTTGCGTACCACACCTCCGCCCGAAGGAATGGGCCAGGACTGAAATGATTTCGTTTTCGGATTGAAGGCAACGAGTGTATTCGGCTTCACGCCTGATTCGCTGTACCACACCGTGCCGTCTGAAGTCGACGCAATCCCATAAGGATGCGAGGTTGGCCCACCGGGCGAAGGCCACTCCTCGACCTTGCCGGTCTTCGGATCGAATCTTCCAATGAAGCCGCGCGCAAAGTCGCTGTAGTAGACTGAGCCGTCAGGACTGTTTGTGATTCTCCGCGGCCGTGCTCCCTCGTTCGGCAAGACAATTTCGGTGATGTTGAGCGTTTTGGGATCGATCTTTCCGATCTTGTTACTGCCAAACTCGCAAAAGTAGGCAGCGTTGTCTGGTCCAATGATAATTCCATAGGGCAGCGCCTGCGGCGTTGCCACTTCTTTGAGCGTGATCTTGCCGTTCCTGGGATCCAATTTGCCGACAAAGTTACTGTCTTGAGTAGTGAAGAAGATCATCCCTTCTCTATCAAAAACGAGGCTGTGCGGATCACGTGCGCGCGGATCGGGCATCGGGTATTCAGTTACATCGCCGGTGCGCGGATCGAGCTTGCCGATATACG
>DASWDX010000047.1:0-6440 GCA_036395055.1 Pyrinomonadaceae bacterium
TTCGCGATTCGCCAGCTTCTCGCGCAAGGGAAACACGCTTTTCATGCACGTGCACTACTGGCCGGGCGAAACGGTAGTGCTTGGTAACCTGCTGAACAAGGTCACGTCTGTCAAATTGTTGGCCACGAATCAGCCCGTAAAATTTGATCAAAATGAGTGGCGCGTGCGCATGACTGGATTACCCCGCATCGCGCCGGCGTTGGTGACAACTATCGCGCTCGAATGTGATGGCGAACCAAAGCAGGATCATGAGAAAAAGAGGGCGGAAAAGCCGCGGGAAGGTAGATACTAGGCTCGAAACTGATTCAATCGAAACTCGAAACTTATGATCGTCGACAGTCATCAACATTTCTGGCAGGTTGGGCGCTTCGCCTACCCCTGGATGACTCCTGAGCTGGGGGTGCTTTATCGCGACTTTTTGCCATCGCAACTTGAGCCCTTACTGAAACAGCATGGCGTTGCTAAAACCGTGCTTGTGCAAGCCAGCAACACTCTTGCGGAAACATATTGGCTCTTGAGCTTGGCTGATACTTACCCGTTTATCGCAGGTGTTGTAGGTTGGGTTGATCTGACTGATGCTGGGCTGGAGCGGGAGTTGAAAGCCCTGACGGCAAGTCCGAAATTCAAAGGCGTGCGACACCTGGTCGAGAGCGAGCCCGCGGAAGATTGGTTAGCGCAACCGAGTGTTCTGCGCGGTTTGCGCACGCTCGCCTCCTACGGCGTGCCATACGACTTACTCGTGCATACGCGTCATCTAAAACACGCCCGGACGCTCGCCGAGAGTTGTCCTGAATTGCGTCTAATTATTGACCACATGGCCAAGCCCCCGATTGGGAGCGGAGAATTCGAAGAATGGGCGCAGGAAATCAAAGGCGTCGCCGCCTACCCCAACGTTTATTGCAAACTTTCGGGACTGGTCACGGAAGCCAACCTGACCTCCTGGCGTCCGGAAGATCTGCGACCGTTCGTTGAGCGTGCGCTCGAGTCTTTCGGAACGGATCGAATGATGTTTGGCAGCGATTGGCCGGTCTGTTTGTTGGCGGCTTCCTATGATCAGGTGTTGGAGTCTTTTCATTTACTCCTGGCGGGATTGA
Organism: Pyrinomonadaceae bacterium; assembly: GCA_036395055.1. Classification (GTDB taxonomy): domain Bacteria; phylum Acidobacteriota; class Blastocatellia; order Pyrinomonadales; family Pyrinomonadaceae; genus PSRF01. The sequence continues at coordinate 1,095 of DASWDX010000047.1, forward strand.
ACACGACAGAGTGGAACGCCGTGTTTGGAGAAAACGCTAAGGAGTTCTATAGGCTCGAAGCAGAAGCTTTTAGCGTGGAATATGGCTGAGACTTACTTCATCACCGGAGCTCAAGGTTGTATCGGCTCGTGGATTGTGAAAGCACTCGCCGAGCGGGGAGACACCGCTGTGGTTTTTGATCGCAGCGCTGATTCGCGTCGCTTGAGCGCGATCATGAATCCGGCAGATGTTAATCAGGTTCGCTTTGTCACGGGCGACATCACGGACGCGGCTGCGGTGCTTTCAGCCCTGCAAGAGTCATCTGCGCGTCGCGTGATACATCTTGCAGGATTACAGGTGCCGGCCTGTCAGGCCGACCCGGTTGCGGGCGCGCTCGTCAATGTTGTGGGCACGCTAAACGTCTTTGAGGCAGCGCGCGTGGTTAGCGTTGAGCGTGTTGTATATGCAAGTTCGGCTGCAGTTTTTGGTATGAGTGAGGATGACACGCCGCTGGATGAAACTGCCGCGTGCGAACCCAGTACGCATTATGGTGTATTCAAGCGAACCAACGAAGGAAACGCCCGTGTCTACTTTCTTGCTCATGGTCTTTCCAGCCTGGGCCTGAGACCACTGACTGTGTATGGTGTTAATCGCGACTCCGGCCTGACCAGCGATCCGACCAAAGCGATGAAAGCCGCGATCCTCGGCATTCCGTTTCACATACGATTTGGTGGCGCCACGGATTTTCAGTACGTTCGAGACACAGCTGCGGCCTTTGTTGCTTGCGCAGACTATGCCCCGGCGGGAGCGCAGGTTTTTAATCTTCATGGGGAGACAGTTGCAGTGGCAAGGATCGTAGACGTCATTAACGAAGAAGCGGGTCGTGAGCTGGTTACGTTTGGTGGCGCACCGATCCCAATCGCAGCGGCGATCAATGATGCAGCAATCAGACGCGCTATAGGAGATCTGCCATCAACGCCGCTGGAAGTCGGGATCAGTGAAACGATGAAGCAATTCGCTGCGCTGCGAGACGCGGGTCGCCTGGACACAAGCGACATTGAGATGGAACTCCGCGCTGGAAACACGTTGACGAGGTAACTGGTGAGCGTTTCGACAAATACATTTGCAAAAAACTCGACCAGCGCCAGGATGATGAAGGCGAGTGTGCTGGTCGACATCGCGCGGCTGGAGGTCAGGGATGTGCCGCGACCGCAAATGTCGTCGCGCGATGTGCTGGTGCGCGTCGCGGCGGTGGGTATCTGCGGTACCGACACACATATTTTTGCCGGCCACGCAAACTACAACACAGACAAGCGCGAACGACCTATTCCTTTAAGTGTTGAGCCGCAGATTCTTGGGCATGAAGTCAACGGTTACGTTGTGGAGAAGGGAAGTGAAGTATCCGATCTGGAAGTCGGCGATCACGTCGTCATCGACCAGGGACTAAACTGCGTTAGCGTGGGACGAACTCCGCTTTGTGAATATTGTCAAACGGGAGACTCACATCAATGCGAGTTTTACCGCGAGCATGGCATAACCGGATTGCCTGGCGGGCTGGCTGAGTTTATCGCCATGCCTGCTGTTAACGCCGTGCCTGTCCGGTCCGGGCTCGACCCTGCAAGAGCGGCGCTGGTTGAGCCATTGGGCTGCATAATTCATTCCTGCGAGGCAGTTGCGCGCGCACAAACTCGTTATGCGATCAACGCGAATTCTGCGGAGCATCGCGTGCGCACGGTGCTGATTTGCGGAGCGGGACCAGCTGGTTTGTTGTTCACGCAATATCTGCGTCGCGTGTTGAATTACGACGGCCTGCTGCTGGTATCCGCGCCGAGTGAATGGAAACGGAAGTTTGCCAGGGATTTCGGCGCTGATGAAACATTTGATTCGAGCGATCCTGATCTGGCTGGTCTGGTAAAGGAAAAAAGTGCGGGCAGAGGCGCTGATTATTTGATTGAAGCTTCCGGCGCGGGTCGAGTGATTGCTTCAATGCCCGGTCTGATGCGCAAACAGGCAACCGTGCTGCTTTACGGTCACGGTCACGCTGGGGTCGACCTGAGTGTGCTGAACAACGTGATGTTTCGCGAGCCAACGCTGGTGACTCCGGTTGGCGCCTCCGGTGGTTTCAAGAGTGATGGGCGCCCGGTGACCTATGCGCGGGCGCTTGAATTGATCGAGGAACGCAAGGTAGACGTCGCGCCGTTAATTACACATCGGTACACATCTCTCGATGCGGTGCAGGGCGCGCTCGAGAGAGATATGCGCGCGCCGAATTATCTGAAGGGTGTTGTGGTGCTTTCAGGATCAGAGTCCGACCTTTAGGTCGCTGGTTACTGAGACACTCAAGCTACTTTGAACTGGATGAGAGCCCGGCTATCGCAAATGAATTCATGAGAGTCGCTTTGTTTGTGACATGCGTCGTTGATCAAATGTGGCCGGCGGTGGGCACGAGCACCGTAGAGGTGCTGCGGCGAGTCGGCTGCACGGTCGAGTTTGATCAGCGGCAAACCTGTTGCGGTCAGCCGGCCTTTAATACCGGCTATCGCACGGAGGCCCGCAAGCTCGCGAAACGTTTTATCGAGATCTGCGAAGCGAGCACGGCGGACGCGATTGTTAGTCCCTCGGGTTCATGCACTGCAATGGTGCACCACTATGCATCGCTCTTTGCCAATGACGATTCACGCGACGAAGCGTGGCGGCGACGGGCGCACGCGATTGCCGCTCGCACGTTTGAGTTAAGTTCATTCCTGGTTCGAGTGCTCAAAGTTGAGGATGTGGGGGCGCGCTGGCCCGGCCGGGTGACCTGGCATGATGCTTGTCATGCTTTGCGCGATTTGAAGGTTCGCAGTGAGCCGCGGCGTCTAATTGGGAATGTCAGGGAAACGGAGTTTGTTGAGCTTGAAAACGCCGATGCGTGTTGCGGCTTTGGGGGAACCTTTTCAGTAAAGTTTCCGGAAATCTCGGTCGCTATCCTTGATCAAAAGATCGAGGCCATCGAAAAGGCAGGGGTACAGGCTGTAATTAGCGGCGATGCGAGTTGCTTGCTGCAGATTGGCGGGCGCCTCTCGCGCAAAGGCTCGAGCGTTCGCGTGATGCATTTAGCTGAGCTGTTGGCGTCAAACTAGATTCTAAGTCGACGAAGCGGCGGGGGTAAACCACCCTTCCCAACCCTGAGCTAATCAGAATTGAGCTCAAGATTTAGATTGAAAGGCTTTCAATACATGACCAACTAAGCGGGTGAAAAGTCTCTAAGGTTGGGAAGGCGGCTTGCCCCCTCTGCTGGGCAAGAACTCACTAAATGGAACTGTTCCAAAGTCGATTAAGCATTCGGCGTACACTGTGATGGATCACTTAACCACAGAGACCTTCGACGCGAATGCGCGCGCGGCGCTGGGCGATGTGCAACTGCGCGGAGCCTTGCGTAACGCCACCTCTCTTTTTGGTAAACGCCGGTTGGCGGCGGCCAGAGGTCTGGACAACTGGGAAGAGCTACGCACGAAAGCTCGCGCCATCAAGGACGAGGTTCTGCTACATCTCGCCCAATATTTGGAAGAATTTGTAAGTAATGCTGAGCGCTGCGGGGCAAAAGTTCATTGGGCCCGGGATGCAGGTGAGGCGAACAACATCGTCTGTCTCCTCGCGAAAGAACATGGAGCCCGGAAGATTGTCAAAAGCAAGAGCATGGTGACCGAAGAAATTCACCTGAACGCAGCCATCGAAGCTGAAGGATTGGAGGTGATTGAAACCGATCTGGGCGAGTACATCATCCAGCTTGCCGGCGAAACTCCGTCGCATATTATTGTTCCCGCGATTCATAAAACTAAACGACAGATCGCGGAGCTGTTTACCGACAAATTGGGCATTCCGCCGACCGATGATGTTGACCAACTCACCAGTGCCGCGCGTCGGGTGTTGCGCCAAAGGTTCGCGGCCGCCGACATCGGTATTAGCGGCGTTAACTTTGGAGTTGCGGAAACGGGCACGATTCTCATCCTGGAAAACGAGGGCAACATACGCTTGACCACGAGTCTGCCGAAAACTCATATAGCGGTAATGGGAATTGAAAAGATTCTGCCGCGCTTTGACGACCTCGACGTTTTTTTGAAACTGTTGCCGCGGTCCGGGACAGGGCAACAGCTAACTACATATCAGTCGCTGATCACCGGCATTAAGCGCAAAACAGAAGACGAAGGTCCAGACGAGCTGCACATTGTCTTGCTGGACAACGGACGTTCGCGAATGCTTGCGCATCCAGTCACCCGCCAATCGCTCGCGTGCATACGCTGCGGCGCCTGTCTGAATGCTTGCCCGGTTTACCAGCAAATCGGTGGGCATGCTTATGGATCGGTTTATCCCGGGCCCATCGGCGCGGTGATCACGCCGCAACTGATCGGATTGAGCAAGGCGTCGCAGTTGCCCTATGCCTCGAGTTTGTGCGGTGCCTGCCGTGAAGTATGTCCTGTCAAGATCGACATTCCTGAATTGCTTCTGCACCTGCGCGCGGAGATCACCGAAGGACCGGAAGATGCCAGGCAGGAACCGATGGCAAGCGCGAAGCAGGAGCAGGAGGCAGCAGCAGGAGGCAGCCACCAGAGACTGAGACTGGAAAGACTCGCCTTTAAGCTCTTTGGGGCGGTCATGGCAAGACCGCGCTTGTATGAGTGGAACACTCGTGGTGCTCGATTATTGCAGCGCTTGATTGTGCATAACGGAAAGATTGGAAGGGCGGGAACGTTAATATCGCGCGTTGTTCCACCACTGGGCGCCTGGACGAGTGCCCGCGATTTGCGACCCTTGGCCCAGAATACATTTCGTGAACTGTGGCGTAATGGTTTGGCCACGAAGCCGGCGGAAAAACCAGGGCTACACCGTGATGACTCTTGAAGGAAATATTTCTGCGCGCGATGCCATTCTGAGATCGATCCGCGAACATCTTGCGGCCAGTACACGGCATGATGGGATTCGTACTGAAAGCTCGGAACAGAAGGCGCATGCGGAGCCCGCCCTTCCGCCGTCCAATGGCTCATCGCTTTCTCTGGTTGAAATATTCAAAGAGAGACTCGAAGGAGTCGGCGGCCATTGCGTGGTAGCCGGTAGCGACAGCGACGTCGTGGTCTCGCTGGCTCAAATCATCTCAGATTTGCAAGGTACCTCGTTGCGTGCCCGGCGCATCGCCCTATCGAACGCTCCAATACTCGAGCGTTTGATTAGACAGGTGCAAATAGAGACTGACGAAATTGTCGTGTGTCCGAATACAGCCGAGTTATTCGGCTATGACGTGGGCATCAGCACCGCACAAGCAGCGATTGCTGAAACCGGAACCTTAGTACTTGAGTCGGAATCAGAAAGGCATCGTCTGGTTTCGCTGGT
>DASWDX010000048.1:0-28426 GCA_036395055.1 Pyrinomonadaceae bacterium
ATCTTTCTCAAGCCAATTTAATTCCCTGCTTCGTAGCTGTGTAGGTCTTACCCTGATAGTTGATATTTCGCAGTTCGGCTCTTGCATCGAACATACCGAATGCCGGTCGCGCTTTGATCGTGCCAAATAAGTCTGCCTGGATACCGAACAAGTTCTCGACTACCGGTTCAAGATAGGCACAACCTGAGACGCAGGCCCAGTCGTTGATGTACGGTTGATCCGAGGGTGCCTTGCGAGCACCACCGCCGGCTTCCGGTGCAACAGCAGTTTCCGCAAAGTGCGCTTGCGCGATCGGTCCTTGCCTGGCGGTTTCGGCCAGGCCTCTGATCCATTTGAAAGCGACATCTCCTTCGCCGGCCACATACAACGCACTTAACGCCAGCGCGGGCCACGCCGTGTACGCTCCAGTCCATTGGTGGTCAGGGCGGATGCTGAAGGTGACATCCAAATCCCTGGTGGATAGTGCACGCATCCAGACCGGTGTCTGCAGTTCGTCGCGGAAGAAATGCACCATCTCGGCTTTGGTCTGCTTGCTCAATGTGTCGCCGATGGTGATCAGCACGGTTCCAAAGTCATAGCAGTGGTGCACTTCGTTCATACTTCCATCGGGAAGGCGACAGCGCCAAATACCTTTTCCGGGAACGTAAAGTTCGAGTACCCTGCGGCTCAACTGCTGTGCATCAGAGCGCATGGTTTCCGCTTTCGCAGAAGCACCACGGTGTTCGAGCACATCGGCGACGAAACGTAAGTTATAAACATTCGCCGCATTCAATCCGGCGACCTCATGCACGTAACTGCTAACGGCTTCAAGCAGATTTGAAACGCCACCATAGTCCGCGAGGCCATGCTTGTTCGTATCCAGCTTGCGCCAATGTTCGGCGTAAGTCACCAAACGATCAACCACCTTCTCACCGCCAACTTCCTTGTCGAGCCAGGCATCATCGCCGGTCCAACGCAAATACTCACGCGCCATCCGGCACATCGCAAAATCATTGACCGAATACCACGGCCCGACCCCTGAGCCAGTCAGATATTCAGTGCCGAAATGCTGATAGATATCAAGCTGCATCCAGGTCTCAATCATGCGCCGCAGAATCAACGGATCGAGCAAGGCTAAAAGCATTGCGCTTAGACTAATGTCCCAGAGAAAGGTCGTAGTTTCCCAGTAGCGCGGGGCAAGCGTGACGTAGGTTGTGCCATAGACCGAGTGGGGCGTTGTGCGCCTGAAAAAGAGTGCGCTCATTACCGCTGAGTGGTAAAGACGGCGCACGGATTCGTCGCTCGTAACGAGGGTGGGCACATAGCCTGAGAATCGATTGTTGCCCGGCGTGAAAGCAGCTTTTAGTTCTGCGTTCCACTCATCACGGACTTGCATAGCCACGGCTTCGAAGTTACGCACGAGCGCGTCGTAATGGCGTCGTGCCTCATCGGCATTTCCTGCCAATGCGTTGACGAAAGTGATCGTGCGCTTTTCGCCTGGGGCCAAATCAAAGCGATAAATGAGCCAGGATGGAAATACTTCAGCAGCAAGCGGCCAGGTGCCTTGAAGTGAGTAAGCCTCTGTGCGGATAGATTTGCACATGACCGCACCGCGATCCCGGTCGACGGTACGAGCGTTGTCGAACTCTCCAGGCGAGTAGGCCGCGTTCCACGGAGTTACACTCTTGGTGACTCCTCCATTCAGTGCGAGTTTAATCTCAGTCTTGCGTCGCACCCCCTGTTTGTTCTCTATGGTTAGCGAAACCGCAACGGACATCTGCTTAAACGGCACGATTGTCACGCTGGAAAGCTCGAGGCCACGATACCGAGCGCGACGCTCGACTCTGTCAGGCTGCCAAACGAACTCAACCATCGCCTTAGTCGCGGCGAAGTACTCGCCGTCAACGTAGAGAACGCCCGTTAACAATTCGCCACCGGAGCCGAGCGCTGCAGTGTTCATCTCGCCTTGAGCGAATGGTGGAAACGCAATGCTCCGTACGCCAGTCACATCCATCGCCGCCTGTGCGCAGCCCCACTGGTTGGTCAGACCCGGTGGATTAAACAGGTCCCCGAAACGGTGCGGCATCGTGACCGAGCGCATTGACTCTACCGTCGGGATGTCAGTGGCGACGGGAGCCTTAACCGCCCTTCGTTGCGTGCGTTGCTCCGCACTATGTCCGACACGACGCGCAGTGGAGTTATCAGCACCCAATGCCATCTCTGGCAGAATCACTGGCGTCACAAGCCCCACAGTCACGATTTTCAGGAAATCTCTCCGCTTCTGATCGCTCATTCTGTATTCACCCTGAGTGTGTGGTCATTAAAAGCCAGGTTCAATCTCTATCCGCAAGGTGACCGTTTCGTATGGCTTTAGTTTGACCGTCAGCGGAGAGAGCGTCGAAAGGGTCTCCCGCACGCTATCCTCTGTCAGGTTCAGCATGGCGGCGGCGCGCACCTTCACCGGCGTCGTAACTTCGGTCGTCGCTGCATGACCAGCGAATTCTTGAAGGCGAATGATGAACACGCGGTTTGCTCTCGGATCTAAAGGGTTGGCGCTTACTTCGCCGTGAACAGTCGTATCAGCAAGCTGCTTCACCGTAACGATCTCGACGTTCGGCTGATTCACCCCGAAGTAGCTGCGCTCTGAAGCGGCGGGCGGCACGGTGACGTACGAGGCGCGCAATGGTACGTTGAATGCCGAACCGAGGCGCCATGCTGTCACATCGTTGAAATTTCCAGTTGCGGCATTAAGCGCGTAGTCAAAGTTGTAGCGCTGGTCTAATCCGGGTTCAACTGTCAACAAATTGGTCACTCCCAGATCATGCGTATCTGCCTGGTTGCCGCGGCGAAACGCACGGGAATAAAGAGTCGCTTCCCGCAGCGGCCACTTCCCTGTGAACATTGCGGGCAAATCAGCCGGCGCACGCTTAGCGGAAGGTCGCGCTTTGACATAACTCGGAAACACGAAATGAAATGCCTGACGGTGTGCGAGCATGACGGATGCCCTGCCATCGCTCATGGCGATTAGATGTTGCGTTGTAACTGAGTCTCGTCGCGCGCCAGGCAGGTAGTCATACGGCAATCTATCAAACCACTTTTGCCCCCCGCGTAGGACCTTAAGGTCTTGTGTATCCAGAGCGAATGGAAAAGCGAAATAGTAGGAGTCGTGCCAACTCTTCCCCCCGGCAAAAGGCACGCTTGCGTTGTCAATTTCGTTGTGGAGTTCAACTCGGTCCAGGTCGTCGTAAATCGTGAATGTAGTCAGGGGAAAGGCTGATCGTTCGCGGGTGATTGTCACGCGTGTCATGCGTACGCCGCGTTTGATCTTGATCACCGGCGGAATGGGCGATGTGATAGTAGATGGTTCCTGTCCTTCAACTCGAAGCAGTTGATTGAACGGCAACTCGCCCTTGTCGTTGACAATTTCCTGCCCACTCGCGAGCGCTACGATGCTTTGGACATTGCCGTCTGGACGAAAGCGCAAGCGGAAATGTCTATTCCCGGCCTGACTGCCAACAGGCAGATCGCGCAATGTCGAAACCATCTGCCCTGGCAACGTCTCGAGCTGGAACGTTGCATAGCCGACAGATGGAACATCATGGGCGACAAAAACCGCGCGCCCCTGCTCATCGATGTCGAACGGGATTAGTTGATTGCTACCTGCCTTACGTACCACAACGATCTTCAGTCCGCTCGAGGGGGGGGCGACTATGACGAGGTCATCTCGTTGCCACGAAAGAGCGTTGTAGACGACTAATGGCCAAACGTTGCTCGATGGCAACCGCTGCCGGGTCTCGTCGCGGGAGGGTTGGGCCAACAATTGCATTCCCTGATCGAGAAGAAAGTCCGATTCCTTCTCTGCTTTTTGCATGTAGCTAACGTATTGTCGATTTTGTTCCTCGAGTTTGTCTCGATCGTTTAGCTGCGGCCAGCCAGTATTCCCTGCTCCGCTATGCTCATCATAAGTGAACATCAGATCGTAGAGGGTGGCGGTGTTGCCGGCGGGAAACGGAATCCCGCGGGTGGCGGAGATGGCACTCCAGAGAGTTTCGGCTGCGGGCGTGTGGTCGTGTGCGTAACGGGCAAGCGCGCTGATCTGCGGCGACTGCGTCTTCGCCTCGGACCACAGTCCGGACCATTCACCGCGGAAAGTCGGAATCTGCGCGGCATATTTGCCTTCTATGTAGTGAAAAAAATCTGGCGGCGTCGCGATCTTCAGTTTGGGTGACTCGTGATGAGTGTTCCAGAGTTTCACGGCGCGTTCAAGGTTCGCGACGTTCGTGGGTTCGACGAAGTCGTGCGCGTAAATGGCCAGCACCGCATCGTACTGATAACCCGCCTCACCATATCGCTTCTGCAACTCAGCGACGCCTTCCTCCATGATCTGAAGGTCGGTCTTCTTACCTGCCTTGGGATTGAACATTTCATAGGGGGTCTTGCCCGTGTAGGGATCAAGAGAGTAAGGGTCGAGGTAAAAGTCCGTCAGGGCCTCAGGGTAGCCGCCGCGCTGTCCCTGACTCACCCACGTCAAGACGCGGCTGCCGTCCGGAGACTCCCAGTAGAACGGAACCTTCCCGGGCGCGAGCGAAGTTGCCATGTTGATGAAGATGTTGGCTCCCGTAACCAGGTAGCGCATGCCGCTGCCAGCCAAAACTGATGGCACAGTGGAGGGATGGCCAGGCACATCGTCCATCATCGCCATCTCTGTTTCCACCCCGTATGTGCGCTTTAGTTTAGCGTAGTCGTAACAAAGGCGGTTCAACTCCTCCTCGCCCATAAAGTCAGTGTGCATGCTGCCCCACGCCGAGGAGAGTGCGATGCGTCCACTCTTAATGAGCTTCACGAGCCTCTCAATCTTGGTTTTGTCATTGGGCAGTACGGAAGTTGGAACTTTGGCACGCTTTAGCCACTCGTTAACCTGCCAGACGCTCTCAATCGTCCAGCGGAAATCCGGGTCACTCTCAGCGACGCGTATCACTTCATCTATGTGACGTGCTGCGCGTTCGCGTACGGCCTCAGGCGAATCGACGAAGCCGAAATCGTAATGGCTCGTCGGCACGATGTACACCGTCTTGATCGAACTCTCCGGCAAGCGTGCACTGCTTTGGGCCAATCCGAATTGAGGGAGAAGAAAAAAAACGAGAAGCGTCAGGCAAATGCAGACCAGCCCGCGAGAGCGGGCGAAAGCATAGAGCCTGGGGCGTGAGCCCCAGGTGAACCGTCGTATAAAAACCGGAGCCCGCAACGCGGGCGAAAGTGCGTATGACAATGCCTACTCCCACGGTTTGAAAGTTTCGGCGGAGGCTGTCGCCCGCTATGCGGGCTAACATCCTTATTCGGGCCTGATCCTGGGGCTCACGCCCCAGGCTCTATGCTGTAACTGCTTCGCAGGTTTGCTGAGTGCAGTCAATAAACATTAGTTACATTTACGCTGCGCCTAAGGTCAATACTCATCCGGCGGTTGTCCCGGTCAGAAGATGTATCGCGCCGAAAGTTGAATTTGACGCGGGCCGCCGAAACCGAGCAATCCGCCAAGTTGATTCCCGACGGTCGAAATACTCTCACCGAAGAATGCCGATGGCCGCAGCGAGTTATTATCGCCCCGAACCAAACCGCCGGATGGATCGGCGAAATTTGCCTTGTTAAAAAGATTGAAGATCTCCACACGAAGCTGGAGCGCAGTATTCTCCGTTAGCCGCGTATTCTTAAAGATCGAAAAATCTACCTGGGCAAAACCAGGCCCGCGCAAAAGGTTGCGGCCCGCATTGCCGAAGACTCCGTCGCCGGGATTTGAAAACGCGGCTGCATTAAATTGGCATTGGGGAACGCTGAAATTCGGGCATCGGGTGTCCACGCCCGGAACAACATCAGGCCGGAAAGAAAAACCGCCGAATACGCCGCCCTGTCTGGTCACGTTTACAGGAAAGCCGCTTCTGATCTGCGTGATCGTATTGAGCTGCCAACCGTCCACCAGCCAACGCGGTCCGCCGTCAAACCAATCGCGAAGCGGTAAATCGTAGCCCGCATCGAATGTGAAGTTATGACGAACGTCCTGATCGCTGCTGGCACGTTCCGCTCGAGCGTTATTTTCGTCCTGGTAATCCTTAAAGAATCCGACAACGTCATCGATTGCGTGAGACCAGGTGTAGTTGGCATTGAACCGCAGGCCTCTGGCAAGATTTCTCTTGAAGGTCGCCTGCAGCGCATTGTAGTTCGACTGCGGATAACCGCCGACTACGAAGATGTCGCCGAAGTTTGAAGACAGCGGCCGAGCCTGCGTTACAGGATCTCTTCGATTTATGTTTCGCGGGGTAACGACACCGTTTGTCAGAAGGTGCGTCACATGATTACCGACATACCCGACCTGCAAAGTGCCGAAGCCGAGGTCATGCTGAACATTCAGCGACCAATGCTGCGCCATTGCCGTTTGAAGATCTCTTTCGATGTGATAAGCATTCGGGACCGCACATGCATACGCCGCTGGATCGACCGGATATTGCGGGAAGATTCCGCAAAAAATCAATGCCGTAAACAGATCGACGGATTCCGCAGGGAAAGTGTTTGCCTGCGGCGAGCCGAAGCTGGCGGGCAGATCACGGTCGTAGAAGATTCCATAACCGCCCCGAAGCACAGTTTTCTGATTGCCGAACACATCGAACGCAAAACCGAAACGCGGGCCGAAATTATTCTTATCAACATCATGCAGCTTCTGCCCCCGTGGTGTGAACGTCAACGTATTAAGGTCGAAGTTTTGCAAACGCCCTTCTTTTTCACGGCTCACGGTGCTCACGTCGTAACGCAATCCCAAATTCAAAGACAGACGCGGATGTGCCTTCCAATCGTCCTGGAAAAAGAGCGAAAAATTCTCGTTGGCATAATCGAGCAGCGGATTGCCGCCCCTGGAAACAATAAATGGAACATTGTCCCTAAAATCATTCAGCGCGAAGAAGATAAGTGTTTCCTGATTCTCCGAACTGGCCGAACGGCGATTGAGCCGAATGTCAACACCGGCCTTGAACGAGTGATTCCCTTGAACGGAACTCAGAGTGTCAAGAAAATGATAGACCGTGCCAGTGCGGAACTGTTTAAACTGCGCGGGTCCCGGAACCGCGAAGGCCTGATCAGCGAACGATAGATCGAATCTCGGCAGAGTCGATGGCCCGGCACCGACATCGGTCACGTTGCGATTAATGCCGAATGCAAATTCATTGATCGTATTATTCGAGAATGTGAAGGTGTGCGAAGCCTTAAACAACTGGACGCGCAATTTTCCGTCGGCTGTCTGATCGGTTCCAACGCCATACGGTGTCGTTGTCTTCGAATCGTTGATGTTGTAGCGGACCGAGAACTGGCTTCGTTCCGATTGCAGCCAATCTATCTTTACAGAACCCGTATCCTCGCGCAGATCGCCATCCTTTTGGATCGAAAATATACCGACGTTAGGATCGGGAATAGTGCTTCCGGCCGGGATAAATGGGGAAGTCGGAAGAGGGATTGTACTCAGAGTCGGACGTATCCGAGCTTCCATCGCGTTGCGAAATGACTGGGTCGGAGTCAATGCGGTGAAGGTCGTTCCGCGTGTCTGCCGGACGCCTTCGTAATTCGTAAAGAAGAACAATTTATCCCGAATCAGACGCCCGCTGACATTTCCGCCAAACTGATTCAACCTGAATTTTTGCTTCCCTGCAAAATAGTCTTTCGAGTCGAGCGCTTCATTGCGGAAATAATCGAAAATGCTGCCGTGAAAATTGTTTGTTCCCGATTTCGTGATCGGGTTGATGACTGCGCCGATTGCCTGGCCGTATTGCGCCGAGTAGTTCTGCTCGACCGCCTGGACTTCCTGTATGCTGTCCAGGCTGACGCGGTTGACGCGTGATTCAATCCGCCCGAGTACGTTCGAGGTTCCGTTAAGATCGACGCGTCCGGCGTCGATACCGTCAACCAGTACGCTCGAACCACCGAACGTCGAAGGGATACCGTTGATGCTCGTTTGAAACTGGTTGGTCGATTGAACCGAACCGGGAACGGTCGCAAGCAGACTGGTGAAATCCCGGCCGTTGACCGGATTGTCCGATATCCGTTCGCTTGCTATCGTGTCGCCGATCACCGATGTTTCCGAATCGACCCTTGTCTGGTTGGCTACTGTCACTACTGCATCTACACCGCTAACAGTCATCATTACGTCGGCACGCGCTTTCTCGCCGACGGCCAGCCGCAGGTCCTTGACCGATGTTGCCTGAAACCCCTTCGCAGTAGATTCGACGGTGTAAACGCCGTTCGGGAGACCCGGCACTTCGTAGCGGCCCTCGCCGTCTGATTGAACGGTGCGTTTTTCGTTTGTTCCCTGATTAGTGACGGTTACAGCCGCGTTAGGTACAACGGCTCCGTTCGGGTCGGTTACGACTCCCGTGATCGAACCGGTGTTTGACTGCGCGAAAACGGCGATCGCCAATAACATTGTGACTGCACTTAGCGAAGTTGTCTGTTTGATCTTGTTGCAAATCTGAACGTTCATTTCAAGCCTCCAAATTTTTTCTAACATTTAAACTCGCGTGCAATCGCTCTTCGCGGAAAGCGCGGCAATCGCCTCTAAGTTGGGAGTCCACGCGTCGTCAATCTTCGAGTAATACTTGGGCAGGAGTTCAGCCGTCATCGGAATCGTCGGAATTACGTCGCGCATGTTCACTTCGTCACCACGATATACACGCATCACACCATCGACACAGCGCACCGCCACATACTCAGGAAACATCGCGGCTCCGACCTTGAGCGGCCCCCCCGCCATCAATAAATCTTTCTCGCCGTTGCCGGCCAGGCCGAAGGTAGCCAGCGTCAGACGCGACGTATCGAGTGCTGCTTCGCCGTAAGCTTCAAATGCGCCCTGCCCCGTCTCGTCGTCCATGGCAAAGATCACATCAATGTCCCGATGCTTAGCGAACACGCCGGTTGCCAGACGCTTGGCAATGATCTTGCTGCCCTCGCCATTGACCCGCGCGATGTAAGCCGCTTCCGGCTGAATTGATTGCAGACCTTCGATGAAGCCATCGCTTCGCAAAAGACACGGACGCAGTGTCGGCAAGCCCATATCCAAAACCTTCAAAGGCTGCCGCGACGCGCTCTTGATGTTTTGGCCGACCCATTGGCCAAGCGCATAGCCCGCGTCGTAATCGCAAATCGCGACGAGCGTTTTCATGCCTTCAACAGGATTGGCTTCAACCACCACCGGGATGCGACGCTCCGCGCCCATCACAATGATCGGTTCAAGCCCCTCGGTGGCAGCAGGCGTGAGAATCAATGCATCAACCTGGTTAAGCAGTCCGCGCGCCTGGTCGAGCTGCTGCTCAACGCTCAACCCGGCATCGCGTACGACAACGCTCGCGCCATATTGCGCTGCGCGTCGGGTGATGATGTCGATCAGGATCTGATACCAGATGTGAAAGCTATAATTAACCAGATATCCAATTCGTTTCGGCGCGTTCGCATCAACTTCAACCAGAGGCAAAGCAGCCAATGCCTGATTGAGCGCGGGCGGAGCAGTGTAGACCGCCTGTGGATGATCAATCACACCATCGACGTGTCCAGCCGCCGCGTTCTGCATGGCCTGATCTTCCGCATGTGACATACTATTCAACTTTTCTTCTTTACTTATTGCCTATTGGTACGTGGCGTTCCGCCTATCAGCGTCAACAGTCCACCATCCACAGTCCACACTGCGCCAGTAACAAATGAGGCACTATCATGCGCAAGAAACGCCACCACCTCGCCGATCTCTTCCGGGCGAGCGACGCGTCCCAAGGGATGCATGTTGGCGCAGGCATCGAGAACGGATTGTGGATTGGGGTCGAGTGATGCGGCCCAGCGAAGCATGGCTGTATCCACCGTTCCGGGACAGACAGCGTTGACGCGCACCTTATCGGCAGCAAAATCCATAGCCATTGAACGTGTGAGGCCGATGACGGCATGCTTGCTCGCCGTATAGGCCAGAACGTTGTACTGACTCGCGAGAGATTGCACCGAAGCAACGTTCACGATTGATCCGCCGCGACCGACCATGTCTGGCAGACAAGCCCTCGCTGCGTACCAGGCGCCATTCACGTTGACGCTCATAACCTCGGTCCATTGCTCGTCACTCGTTGTTAGCGCGTTGCCATAGCGTTGTATTCCTGCGCTAACGACGAGGATGTCAACCGGCCCGAATGACGCGCGCGCTTCATCGACAGCGATCTGGACCTGCCGCAGTTGAGATACATCGACAGAAAAGAAGAGGGCCTTTCCATCCCGCTTATGTATGCCCTCTACCGTCTCATGCCCAGCCTCTTGCGCAAGGTCGATCACGGCCACCGCGGCACCACGCGCGGCCAGGAGCTCGGCTGCCGCGCGCCCAATTCCCGACGCGCCTCCTGTCACAACCGCAACTTTTCCGTCGAATCTCATGTGACCCTCTCAAACCTCGACCTCAATCAGCCGCACTCCCTACTGGCGGAATCGCTGCGGTTGTTTCTGTCGCCGCAGTTTCCTCTTCTGGTACTTCCGGCGCGTGTGCCGGGAGGTGCTTGTACCAGGTGAAGTACAAAAGCACACACATGATCACCGTTGTCGCGAAACTAGCGAACGCTGTTGTTTGCCGGTGGAGAATCAAATAGAGCGTACCGATGTAAAGTGTGCAGATGCCGATAAGCGCGAGCAGCGTATTAAGCGCCTCCAGTGAAAAAGGCGTCTCCCGCTTAAACCTGCTATTGCGCGTTAGCACTCGCTGGTGCACAGGTGACCAGAAGCCAGCCGGCTGCACGTTCTCGTAAAACTTTTCCAGCGTTGTCATGTCAGTAGGTTGCGTGATCAGAGCGACCGTTATGGTGATGATTGTTGAGGCAACAGCGATGACTGGAAAGCCGATGTATAACGGGAGCGGCGAGCTAAACAGCGACGTGTCGGCGACGGCCTGGCCCAGTGACAGAGCCATCCCACCAAACACACCCGCCGCGTATCCCCAACCATTGAGTCGCCACCAGTACCAACGTAAGACGTTCGGCGGCAGGATTCCCGCGGCCAGCGTCCCGAAAATCCAAAGGAACGCGGTATTGATTGAAGTTCCGAAGTAGGAAATGACGATGCCCGTGATAATGAGTAAAGAGGAAGCAAGGTAACTGGCCCGGATCAACCTTTTGGGACTTGCTTGCGGGTTGATGTAGCGCTGGTAAACGTCTTTGACCAGGTACGCCGCGCCGCCATTAACTGTCGAACTGAACGTCGCCAGGAATCCAGACAACAGCGCCGCCAGCATGAAGCCAACCAAGCCCACCGGAAGCATCGCGCCGATGATCACCGGAAGCGCTGTCTCCGGATCATGCTTGAGGGCGGCGTCGAGGGCGGGGTCGCCAAGACCCATGATCGCCATTACGGCGATGGCCATCGCAAAGGGCCAGCGCACCGTGTGAATCGCCCCCCACAAGGCGCCCACCTTGGATGCGTCACGCGCGTCACGCGCTGCGAGGAAGCGTTGAAAGTCGTACAACTGCTCCGGTCCGCTGAAACAAAGTAGTAGTCCTTTAGCGACCCACACTGCGACCAGAGCGCCAAAGAGCGAGTAATCGGTCCCGCCGGCCACGACGCCTTGCAGTTCCGTCGGTCGTACCTGCGGCCGGATGTTCATCCAGTTGCCTGACAACTTCGAGACGAACACTGCGGAGTCGAAGTGTCTGTAGCCAATAAGGGCGAACGCTATTGCCCCCGCACTCAGGATGACGGTCTGCACGATCTCAACACGCACAATGCCGTGGAATCCCCCAGCGACTACATATAGACCAGTCACGCCGAGAATTAAGACCGCGCAGATGAACGGTGAGAACGGCAGGAAGATTGCGCCGAACTTACCCATGCCGACGGCACCGTAGCCCAGGAGTGCCGTAATCGTCAGAATTGCGAAGAGGGTGTAGGACAGTCGCGCTGTATCGCCGGCCCGTGCGCGACCGAAACGGGTGTACATCCACTCAGCCCCAGTCAGCACTCCGCTACGCCGAATCCACTTTCCCATGAAGGCCAAATAAAAAGCTGTGATCGGAAAGCCCCACAGCCAATGCACCCACATGCCCTTCAGGCCCAGTACGATGAAGGTCGAAACAATCCACATCGTGCCGGTGATGTCGAAGTAGGACGACGAACCAGACATCGCGAGCGCCCACCAGGGCAATTGTCGACCACCCAAGAAGTAAGAGCTCATGCCTTTTGCGGCACGTCGCTTCATGGCTAAGCCGATGCCCATGATTGCGGCCAGATAGGCGACTACAATCAGTTGATCAGTCAACGACAGTTTCATCTCTGGTCCATTTGTTGTGACGGCCAAGAGTCAGCCCGATTGTTCTCGTGGCCTACAAAGTCGGCCGGGCTCTTGCCCGGAAAAAAGGGCTCAGAATAAGGTTGACTCGAAATGCGGAACCACACGTCGAATCAGCCTTTAAGCAGAAGGGTGTTCCATCGGCACTTTGTCAACGGTCATGACAAAGTGATAAATATCACGCTTCGTTGCAACCTGTCAATCAACTTTTCGCTACGCACGCTCCCCGGATATATTTTTTTTGACGGACTTAGTTAAGGGCGATGACAAAGCTTTAATAACCTGCGGTCCACGTTGAGTCAATAACCATCTAAGAAAGCCGAGCTGGAATGCGTCTTGCCGCGTTGAGTGAGGACTGTGGAAGTTTGACGTTGTTAGTTCCTTTGTTGCGGCCACCTCCGAAGCAATGCTGTAAGGCGATCGGGATCGCGCCGAAGAGACTGGGACGCAGCACGCTTGAGGGGCGAACTTTGAAACTGATTGGTGGTACGATGTAGTTACTCTTAATGCATGCTTCAATGATGGGGCCGATGATGGACCAGGCGCCGGTAATCTCACCGCCAATGACGACAACTTCGGGGCTGAGACCATGCACCAGACTAGCAATCCCCTCGCCTAAGTAACGTGCCGTCAATTGAAGCGTCTCGAGTCCAGCAGCGTCTCCCTGTCCAGTAAGAGCTATCAACTCTGTAACCGTTCGCACCCGGCTCTTTGATTTGGCCAGCTTTCTATAACGATCGAGCGTGGCTCGGTCTGAGGCGAAAGTCTCCCAACAACCGCGTCGCCCGCAAGAGCAAGTCAACCCTTTAGGATCCATCGTCATATGGCCGAAGCCGCCCAGACCGATGCTCGTGCCAACGTGCAACTCTCCGTTAATAATCAATCCCGTACCCAAGCCCTCAACAACCAGCACACACAGCAGAGTGCGCGCGCTCACTTCATCAAGCGGCCCGTACCATAGTTCTGCAAAGGCCGCCGCGTTCGCGTCGTTCTCGACGTAGACTGGCAACTCTAACTCCTCTTCCAACAAAGCACGCACTGGAACTGTTCGCCAGCCTAAGTTCGGCGAAACAATCACAGCTCCTACGGCCCGGTCAACTAACCCTGGCACACTGACGCCTACGGCTTCTACGCGAGCCCGCGGATATTGCATCCTCACCAGCGTATGGATTTCGCGCGACAGCGAGCGCAAGAAATTCTCGGGATCGCCTTCCGTCAAAACTGATCTTTCCGTCAATATTCGGCCATTGAAATCGCTTACTGCATAAATGGACTCTTTCACACCGAGGTCTATGGCAAGTACATAAGCGCTCTCCGCATTGACGTGAAGATATTTTGGCGGACGCCCCCCGCTCGACGGG
This sequence comes from Pyrinomonadaceae bacterium, assembly GCA_036395055.1. Lineage (GTDB taxonomy): Bacteria > Acidobacteriota > Blastocatellia > Pyrinomonadales > Pyrinomonadaceae > PSRF01. The sequence continues at coordinate 13,672 of DASWDX010000048.1, forward strand.
CCTTCAACGCCTTCATAAATCAGCTTCTCTTTTATTAAGCGATTAACAATAGCCGACACCGTTCCGGGCTGTAGACCCGTGGCCTTCACGATGTCTGCACGCGATATAGGTTGGCGCTCACGTATCAGATGCAGAAAAATCGTCTGGTTTATATCCCGCAAATCGCGCACGCCTATCATTTTCAAATTGTGCGTGCCGTGCCGTTTCATCTGAGACTAGCCTTTTTTTCCAAAAACTACTGCGCGCCGATTGTGCCACCTTCTGTTAAAACAAAGCTATCGTTTTCGAATTCACTGGTAAGGATTTGTGACTGGTGGGAATGATAACCGCCACAAACCGCTACGTCTCGTTAAGTTTACGACTAAACATGAGAATGCTCATCGTCTATCTTCTCTTCACACTTTCCCTGCTCGGGGGAGCATTCTGATCTCCGAAAAGGACCATGTTTCCGGCCAGCCCGGCAGCAACACGAGCGGTGCTCCTTTGCCTCCAATAATGTAGTGCAATCGTGTTCCGTTAATCTCGGCATAGCCATTCTCAAAACCGGGTAGAGACCTCACCAGTGATGTGTCGGATGTATCGGCGGCAATGCCTGAAGACGGGTTCTCTTCTTATTTCGACATGACCTTCGCCTCAGGATTGGAACCCCAAAGGTTCCTTTACCGAATCTTGCTCGAACCGACTTATACTGCAACGCCTCAGCCTTTGCCAGCGAATCACACACTCTCTAGCGCAACCCTCTTCAAAGTGCGGTACCTATTGCACCGTTGCTCCCGACTGCTCGACAGCGAGCGGGGACTTACTTTAAGTTTTCATTGAATTGAGAACCTGCCAACGCAATCTCTCTGACTCCGTCGGAGATGAAAACCTTGCCACTTCTGCCTTCGTGATCATTCGAGTCTGAAGGAAGGTCATGAATTCCAAATGGCCAATAACGGCCAAAAATAACTGCACTCGCCGTATATGCAATGGTAAGTAATGGGAAAGAACGGGAAAACTCCAATTTTTCTTAGGTGGCCGCAACTTTCGAAAAGGCAATAACTTACGGTTTACCTTGTGACGTGGTTGTGACGTCACTGCGGCAAATCTAGTTAGCACATGATCTAGCTCATTGTGGCGGCATGCAAAACTCAAAGCAAAATCGTAGTTACCCAACGCATGAAAGTCCTGAGGAAATGACGAGACCTCAAACGCGGCAACGCGGAGGTCAGAACTTGGGTAACGTGCGATTCTGTATAAGTTAAGACGGTCAGACTCGTGAATTGTCCAACTCTAACGTGGAGGTCAGACTTTTGGACTCCCCATGGCTCCTTCATGCTGCCCACCGCAGCGCTGTTACAAGCAGCATTACAGCGTCGCGTTGTAACGTTCCCACTGCTGCTTCAGTGTGGATAACAACGCCATGAAACGAGGGTCTTGTCGAATGTTGTTCAAATTCGGATCCGTCTCAAAGAGTGAATAACATGGAAAACCATCTTCTGCTGAAACCTGAAGCCACTCGATTGCTTTTCCCGAGTCATTCATTAGTGCATAGGCCGCGCCGACGTTATATGTCGTGTGGTGAAATTGTATGGAGTCCTTGTCTTTTCCCAATGCCACTCTGATCTTCTCTTCCGCCTTGGCTCTTTGACCGGCAGAGGCGAAGATTACGGCCTGCATACTCGCCAGCGTACCAGGAGTGTCTTCGGGAAAGTCTCTTAAGTATTCATCCAGCGTCGCCAACGCGGCATCTCTCTGTCCGAGTTGAAACTGAGCCCAAGCGATTTGATATCCTGTCATGTGTGGATTGAGGTCTCTCGAGACTTCGCGAGAGGTTGCAATGGCTTCCTGGTACTTTCGCTCATATAGAAACGTCTGTCCTATAAACCACCGTGCTCTGACGTTAGCTGGATTTATCGCTATCGCTTTCTGCAAATAATCGTGGGCCTTCTGGAAGATGCCGATATGACCGTAAACCTGCCCAAGCTGTAAAAGCGCCTCATCCGAATTTGGGTTTAACGACAATGCGCGTTGATAGTCATGGATCGCATCCTCGTGCCGGAAATGGGTGGCATGGACCCACGCCATACGTCCGCGAGCGATATAGGCGTCAGCCAAATCGGGATCTAGTCCGAGGGCTTTCTGTGTCTCAACGAACGTTTTTTCCTGCAATTCTTTCTGTTCAGGGTTGAAGTTATTGAATTTGTATTGATATGCCAGTGCGAGAGCAGCATGGCTTTCGGCTGAATCAGGATCCAACGCGACGGCGCGTTCAAGCAATTGAATCCCTTTTTCACTGTCAGCTTCTGTATAGCGATTGAAATGAAACTTCCCGCGCAGATAAGCATCATAAGCTTCCGGATTGACTTTCCGTGTCTTCGCCATATGAGATTGTTCTGCTGGCGTCAAGGTTATTTTTATCTCGGCCGTGACCGCCTGCGCCACTTCACTTTGCAGCGCCAATACGTCGCGGAGATCCCGCTGATACGTCTGCGCCCAAAGATGCCGATCAGTCTTTGCGTCAATCAACTGGACTGTGACCTGCGCTCGGTCTCCTGAACGTTGCACAGAACCTTCTATGATTGCGTCGACATTCAATTCTTTTGCTATCTCCGTCAGCGGTTTGTGCACGCCCTTGTATTGCATCACGGAAGTTCGGGAAATCACACGCAGCGCACTGATCCTGGCGAGATTAGCTATAACCGCTTCCGTCATGCCATCGGCAAAATACTCTTGAGCGGGATCGCCCGACAGATTCTCGAGGGGTAGAACTGCCAGCGATTTGATGTCGGGACGACTAAATGCAGGAAAGCTGTTAGACGTATTTCGAGTTAGCAGTATGTACACAAGTGCAGTTACCAAGAGGGCTGCAACCGCCGCGGCCAGCAGCACGCGAGCCCTGGTTGCGGTGGAACGATTACTCGGGCTCACAAGCGTGGGCTGAGAACCGCTAGTGAGTTCGCGCTGAAGATTTTTCAGCTCGGATGCTAGATGTTCTGCGGATTGATAACGCTGCGCCGGGTCTTTCGCCAGGCATTTTTGTACTATCCGCTCAAGTTCTGCTGGCACGTTACGCACGTACTGACTAAGCGGCAGGGCCTCCTTTTGCAATACCGAGATAATGGTGTCTGTGACCGTTTGTTCCGCAAACGGTGTCCGACCACTCATCATCTCGTATATGACGACTCCCAAACTCCAGATGTCTGTCCGCGCGTCGAGGGGAACGCCACGCGCCTGCTCCGGCGACATGTAGTTTGCCGTTCCCATCACGGTTCCGGCTTGGGTATTAACTTGCGTTCTGGCTTCTGAACTGATTACTCGTTGCTCAGTTAGTTTAGCCAGGCCAAAATCTTATACCTTCGCGTAGCCATCGCGACGCAACATTAAGTTCTCAGGCTTAATGTCGCGATGCACAATGCCTGCCTCATGTGCCACATTCAGGGCTGATGCCACCTGCGAGGCAATTTCCAGAACAGTTGGTACAGGAAGCGTTTCTCTCGATACTAGCTGGCGCAACGTTTCCCCTTCCACAAATTCACTCGCGATGTAATGTGTAGAACCGACGCGTCCGAAATCGTAAATGGTCAGAATATGTGGGTGATTCAATGCCGAAGCAGAACGCGCTTCCTGTTGAAAGCGTCGCAAACGTTCCGTGTTCTGAGTGAACCGCGCTGGTAGTAACTTCAGGGCGACCTTGCGACCCAGCCGGGTGTCTTCGGCTAGAAAAACTTCTCCCATGCCGCCTGCGCCGAGAAGAGAAACTAGTCGGTATTGGCCAATGCTCTGACCGATAAGCTGGTCCAGACGTTCTTTCGCCAGCAACTCCATCGCCAGTTCTCGGGGAGGCTTTTCTAACGCGCTTCCCGCTTGCTCGTAAGATGACAACAGCGTTTGGACCTCACTGCGCAGAGAGACGTCCTCCTCGCAAGCCCGCGCAATAAATGACGACCGCTCTTCAGGTTCGCGCTGAAGGGCTTCATAAAGTACCTCTTTAACCTGCTCCCATCTTTCTGGAGTCATTTTGGTCAGTGATTACTCATTTCGTGATGAAGCCAGGCTTTGGCTGTTGTCCATTCTCGTTTGACTTTATCAACGGAGAGTCCGAGGACTTGAGCAGTCTCTCGCACAGTTAGTCCTCCGAAATAACGTATCTCAACGATCCGACTCTGTTGGGGAGCTATTGACGCCAAACTGTTAAGAGCATCATCAAGGGCCACCAACTCTGCACCTATCTCTGCGCATGCTAGAGCACCCTCATCGAAAGATACTTGATGCGCACCAGCGCCCCTTTTCGCGTACCGGCGCTTTCTCGCATGGTCCACAAGAATCCGGCGCATGATTTGAGCAGCGATAGCAAAAAAATGAGCACGGTTCTGCCAGCGAGTATTTCTTTGGTCGACAAGTTTCAGATATGCCTCATTAACTAATCCCGTAGTCTGCAAAGTATGACCGGCTCGCTCGCGCCTCATATAGCGGCTCGCAATATCGTGTAACTCCGCGTACACGAGTGGCATGAGTTTATCCAGCGAAGCTCGATCGCCGTTGCTCCAATCCGCAAGCAGTTGGCTGACTTCGTTTGGCGAGACAGTTTTCATAAAACCGTTGGCAAGCTGAGGGTCGAGATTCTATCAACCCCCTCCGGTCGTTCAGCCTCATGCCTTGCGAGCTAAAAAATCTTCGGCAACCGTCCGCCATTTTGCGTTGCTTTCTCGCGTAAAAGAGTGAGGGCAACCTTGAGCAATCGCCCGCAAAAGAAAAGGAGAGTCAAATGCAAAGCATCAGATGGACAATAGTACTTACCGGCACACACTGCTGTTTGTGACAGCGTTTGCGAAATCCGGAAACGCTCAGCACTTTGGTGATTGGGGAATTCCGACGAATATTGGAACTCCAGTTAGCTCTGCGTCACTCGACGGGTGCCCATTTATTTCAAAAGATGGCTTGAGCCTCTACTTCGCTTCAAACCGTAGTGGCGGCTACGGCGGGAACGATATCTATGTCTCTGAACGTGAACATGTCGATGATAATTGGGGCACACCAGTCAATTTGGGATCTGAGATTAACACGAGCAGTGACGAAGTCTGTCCTAGTTTAACAGTTGACGGACATCATCTCCACTTTGTGAGTACGCGTGCGGGAGGCTGTGGTGCTCAAGATTTATAAGTTTCTCGCCGACAGGACAAGCACATACAAGCATGGGAACCAGCCGAAAATCTAGGATGCCAGCTTTAAATACTTACAGCTTCAGCCCATCTCTCGCTCTTTTTCTTTTGTGCCATTGTAACGCGGCGAGGGATAAAGCTTGTATTCACAGGACTCACTTCTACATATAAGCTCATAGAAGCTCGAAGAAAATCGCGGTTGCGCCAAGTTGGCGACCAAAATGTGCCTTCCATCCAGAGTGACCACCATGTGATCGTTGTACATCTTTCCGATGCGTGTCTCACGAAAGAGCTTGAAGGCGGTTGTGTCGTAGAATTTGACCTTCTCCTCATCCTCGACACCTGCCGGCTATAACATTAATTTTGCCGTGACCGGTTACCGGCATTTGATGAGCTATCAGAAGGCGTTAACGAGATGTTTAGCGCTACTATCCACAGAATGCTTTTCATCGTCCGTCTCCTTCATTTGAGCTGGTCCACGGTTTCAAGTCACTATTCGAGCTTTTCTCCGCGCCTAATCACAGTGTGGATTGGTAGTGGTTCCACTGGTTCCTTAACTTCGCCATGAACTCGATCAAACGATGGTCTTGGCGAATATTGTTCAGATTAGGATCTCTTTCGAATACTGGATAACACGGAAAACCATCTTCTGCTGAAACCTGAAGCCACTTCACCGCCTGCTCAGGGTTATTCATAAGAGCATAAGCCGCCCCGATGTTGTAGGCGGCGTGATGAAACTGCAAGGAGTCCCTGTCTTTTTCTGCCGCGACCTTGATCCTCTCTTCCGCCTTAGCTCTTTCGCCAGATGAGGCGAATATTATGGCTTGCATGCTGACGAGCGTGCCGGCTGGGTCTTTAGGATAGTCTCTTAAGTATTTATCAAGTGTGGACAGGGCCTCGTCCTTTTTCCCAAGCTGGGATAGAGCCCAGGCGGTTTGATAGCCATTCATATGCGGGTTGTAATCCGGAATGTTGCGGAAGGCGGTAAGAGCATCCTCATACTTGCCCTGGTAGAGAAATGTTTGTCCGAAGAAAGACAGCGCCCTGACATTATTAGGGTTGATAGCCACTGCTTTTTGAAACTCCTCGAGCGCTTTGTCAAACAGGCCGATGTGGATATAAACTTGCCCGATTTGGAAAAGCGCCTCGTCCGAATTCGGGTTTGTCGATAGCGCGTGTCTATACTCCCGGATCGCCTCCTCGTGTTGATAATGATTGGCATGCGTCCATAGCAGACGGCCGCGGACTATGTGAGCTTCTGCCAGTTCGGGGTTGAGTGAGAAGGCTTTCTCCATCGCCACAAAAGCTCTCTCTTGCCACTGCTTCTCTTCCGGCTTGAGGCTTACGGACACGTACTGGTAGGCGAGCGCAAGGTTGGCCCAGGCCTCAGCGAAGCTAGGGTCTATCGCAACAGCCCGCTCCAGCATCTCGATCGCCTTTTGCCAGTCGGCCTCGGAGCCGCGATTGATGTAAAAACTCCCGCGCAAGAAATAATCGTAAGCTTCCGGGCTGACCTGGCGGGCGCGGGCCAGGCGAACCTGCTCCTGTGGGGCCAGCTTAACCCTGATTTCACCTGCAATGGTTCGCGCCACTTCGCTCTGCAATGCCAGAACGTCACGCAGGGCGCGCTCGTAGCTCCCGGTCCACAGGTGCCTGTCCGTCGGCGCATGGATCAACTGGGCAGTGATCCGCACACGATCACCCGACCGCTGTACAGACCCTTCGATCACCGCGTCTACATTCAGCTCTCGTGCAATCTCCGGCAGCGGCCTGCGCGCCCCCTTGTACTGCATCACGGACGTCCGCGAGATCACCCGCAACGCCCCGATCTTCGCCAGGTCAGCGATCAGGGCCTCGGTCATGCCGTCGGCGAAATAATCCTGTGCTGGGTCGCCTGACAGGTTATCGAGCGGCAAGACTGCAAGCGACTTGATCTCGGGCGAGGCAGGGGGCGGGGCACCCCGAAACAAGGAGATGTAAAAGATCGCTGCAATAACCAGGACAATTGCTGCGCCCACCGCAGCCAGTATGTGCCACGATGCGAACGCCATTGGCCGCACCGGCTTCTTAATTACAGCAGCGGAAACAGCAGCAGTGTCCAGATCTCTCTGGACATTCTTGAGATCAGTTAGAAGCTCTTGCGCTGAGGGGTAACGCTCGTCCCGATTTTTGCATAAGCACTTGCGTACTATGCGTTCCAGTTCCACCGGCGATTCTGCCACATAGTCCGAGAGCGGCGGCGGCTCTTTTTGAACTATCGAGACGATGGTATCTGTGGCGGTCTCTCCTCCAAAAGGCGTTCGCCCTGCGATCATCTCGTAAATCACAACGCCGAGACTCCAGATGTCGGTTCGCGCGTCCACTGCTAGTCCGCGCGCCTGCTCAGGCGACATGTAGCGCGCCGTCCCCATGACTATCCCCGCAGCCGTATTTACCAGCGTCGGAGCTTCGGATTCGGTAATTCGATTCTCTGTCAGCTTAGCAAGGCCAAAGTCCAGAACCTTTACGTAGCCGTCGCGCCGAACCATTATGTTTTCCGGCTTAATGTCGCGATGCACGATCCCTGCTTGATGTGCTGTATACAGTGCAGATGCTATCTGTATTGCGACCTCGAGTGTCTCCTTGATACCCAAACGAGAACGCTTGCTACGATCCCGCAAGGTCTCGCCTTGAATGAACTCCGTGGCGATGAATTGAGTGTCGTTTACTTCTCCGATCTCATAGATAGTTAGGATATTCGGATGGTTCAGCGACGATGCTGCGCGCGCTTCCTGTTTGAAGCGACGCAGGCGATTCTGATCCTGTGTGTATTGAGGCGGCAGCAGCTTGAGCGCGACGTTACGACCGAGCCGCGTATCTTCGGCCAGATAGACTTCGCCCATCCCGCCTGTGCCGATTGAAGAAAGAACGCGATAGTGCCCCAGGGTTTGTCCAACCAAAGTCCTGTCCTGGTCGTGTGCAAGCATCGCCGATGCAACTTCCAGCATCGGCTTCTCAAAGAAGCTTTCCCCTCTTTCGTAGGAGACGAGCAGCGCCTTCACCTCCTCAAGCAGACCGTCATCCGCTCGGCACACTTCTTTAAGGAAGCGCGCGCGGTCGTTGGGCTCGCGCTCAAGCGCGGCGTACAGCAGCTCCTTAACTTCGGCCCAACGTTCCGCCTTCATAGACTGCCCTTGCTCATCTCCTGGTAAGAGCCAGGCCTTTGCCGTGGCCCACTCGCGTTTGACTCTATCAACGGAGAGATGGAGAACCTCTGCGGTCTCTTTCACAGTTAACCCACCGAAGAATCGCAGCTCGACGACGCGACTCTGCTGCGGGTCGAGCGTGCCGAGGCTATTAAGTGCCTCGTCGAGCGCGACGAGATCGGAGGCACGTTCGTGAGCGAAAACTGCCGCCTCGTCCATAGGTATGTGAGGCAACTTGCCACCTCGTTTCGCGTAGCCTCGCTTACGCGCGTAGTCAATTAGAATACGTCGCATCAGTTGCGCAGCGATTGCGAAGAAGTGAGCCCGGTTCTTCCAGTGTGCGCGCTTTTGGTCAACCAGACGCAGGTAGGCTTCGTTCGCCAGCGCCGTAGTTTGAAGCGTGTGGCCCGGGCGTTCCCGGGCCATCTGGCGGTGAGCGAGGGACGCGCAGCTCCTGGTATACGAGTGGCATCAGCCGCTCTAACGCAGCTTGATCTCCGTGACTCCAGTCTTCCAATAATTGAGTGACTTCTCTGGGCGAGGCATTCGTCATCCAGCGCTCTTTTCGTCCGTTGCTCGACTCATCCTGTCGAATCTTAACACCAACCTGAAAGCCACCACAGAAAACATCCGCCATTCTGCCTCGCGTTCTCGCGTATATGAATGAAGGCGCAATTAGGCGCCCCACCGATAAAGGAGGATAGGATGAACAGCCTTAAATACATCACAGTTACCGTTGGTATTCTACTGCTTACTGGTGTCTCCACCGCGTTTGCTCAAGGACCTCATTTTTCCGACTGGTCCGCCCCGACTAACGTTACCCCGATCAACACGCCAGCCACGGACGGCTGCCCATTCATTGCGAAGGATGAGCTCAGTCTATACTTCGCCTCAAACCGACCGGGTACCCAAGGTCTTCTGGACATTTACGTTTCAGAGCGCAGCAAAAGAGACGATCCCTGGGGACCGCCCCGGGGCATCGGTATCACTATCAATAGCAGTGCGAACGACATTTGCCCGACGCTGACCATCGACAGCCATTTCCTGTTTTTTGTAAGTGAAAAGCCGGGAGGCTGTGGCGGACAGGACCTCTACGTCGCCTTTCGCCGAAACAAGCGTGACAACCTAGCTTGGGAGCAGCCCGCAAATCTCGGCTGTCAGGTCAATAGTCCTCAGAACGACTTCACCCCGTCACTGTTTGAAGACGACGAGGGCAATGTGTTGCTCTACTTTAGCAGCAATCGGCCCGGCGGTCCTGGAGGCACAGACATCTATCAGAGCGAGTTGCTCGAGGATGGCACCTTCAGCTCAGCCACACTCGTTCCCACGCTGAACACAGCAGCCAACGACCAGCGGCCGAACATTCGGCATGATGGCCTGGAAATCTTCTTTGATTCGAATCGCCCTGGCTCGGCGGGCTCTGACCTATGGTCCGCCACTCGCGCTAGCGCCTCTGCGGCCTGGACAACCCCCACGAATTTGGGCTTAGTCGTTAACAGCACATCGACCGAGGGGCGGCCGTCCATCTCTTTTGACGGTTCTACTCTGTATTTTATGTCGGATCGCACCGGAGGATCTGGCGGGCTCGATGTGTACGTCACCACACGTTCAAGGCTTCGTGGGCAAACGGAAGCGACGCAGATCTTCGTGCGCCAGCACTACTTTGACTTTCTTCGCCGAGAGCCGGACTTGCCAGGTTTGGAGTTCTGGATGGGCCAGATATTAAGATGCCAGGACACTGAATGCGTTGATCGGAATCGGGTTGACGTTTCCAGAGCGTTCTTTTACTCCAGTGAATTTATCAGTTCGGACCAGCGCTTCGCCGAAAATCTGAGGGGCACACTTGCTTACAACGAGGCGTTCGTCGAACAGTGCTACCGCATATATCTTCAGCGCGAACCGGACGCTGACGGGTTCAGATTCTGGGTCGACAAGCTGAACAGTCGGATACCTCGGGTGACCGACCACGAGTATAGTGAGATGATTCGTGCATTCATCCTATCGGAGGAATACCGCATGCGGCTCGGGCTCTAGGGAATTCTCAGAATTCTTTAGTGAACAGATTGGGCATATTGACATGCTCGTATTAATGCACCACCCAAATCCAAGCGGCCAATACGTGGACAAAAATAACTGCATGCAACAGATATCTGATGGTAAGAAATGGGAAGGAACAGGAAAACCCTTAAAATCTCTGGTGGCTGCAACTTTCGAAAAGGCAATAACTTACGTTCTTGCCGAGAGTCCAATTCGCAATGCGGAGGCCAGGGGTTCGATCCCCCTCTGCTCCACCAGTAACTCTCATCTCTTCAGTATCTTACGAGACTGATTCTCAATCCCCTCCATTTTCAAGTGGCCAATACGTGGCCAGAAATAACAAAACCAGATGTTAGCAAACGGTAGAGAATGGGAACGAATGTCAAACGATCGAAAGTTGACTAAGCTGTAACTGGCGAAATGCAAAGACTTAGATGTTTTGATTGTAATGCGGAGGGCTGCGTCCCAATTGATTGTCCAAACCATAGTTCTTTAGTAAGACTTCGGCGAGAATATTTTCCCCATTAAGAAGGTGCGTTCCTCTCGCCGCGCGCTCAGCGCAAGGTGAGTCTATCAATTACAAAATCGGTGGTCAGAAGTGGTGAGCTACTTGCGGCAAGCCAGGGACAGTGCTCGCGTGGCGGGAATCCGGTGCGAATCAGCGAGGCCAACCATTACAGATATTCGACATGATTAACCATTTCGGGCGGCGTTAGCACATCGCGCAACAGCATAAGCGCGCTTATCAGTTCACGAATAGTTGTCCGTGGATTCGCGTAGCCTATTCCGGCGTGCGCTACGCCTTCGACGGCAAGTTTGAGGAAGTCTGAGTCCATTGTCACTATCACTCGCCGCTCCAATAGCGCAAAAGCCAACTGCTCGCGATCAGTTAAGCCAGTTCTGCCGGCGTCCTGCACCGTTAGCACGTTCACGCCGCGACGCCGCAAACCCTCAGCGACAGCGCTGTGAATATGCTCGTCCAGGTAGAACTCAATCTGCTCCATGGAGCAGTTTCTTTTTTAGCCTGGAAGGAAACCGCGACCGAAGGTGATCGGCAAGTTTGTCGTTGTGACGCAAGTCGTTTCGAATCTCTTCGAGGTTATCGAAGTAGTAGGCAAGAGCCGAATGAACGTCGCTCAGGCTTAATTCCGGATAGGCCTCAACGATCTCGTCTGGACTCATGTTCAAATCATCGTGCCAGAACACGATGTCCATTACACGTATTCGATGACCGGCGAGACAAGCCTTGCCTCCAAAGATCTCGGGGTTTTTGGTGATTCGCTCTGCAGTAACGTTGGGCATGTTGCTCACCAAATTGCTCTTTGATTCTGGATTTTAGCACGAAAGCCGATCGGGGTATCACTGGACAGCCGGAGAGTCTTTTTCAGAAAACTCAACGATCTGTCCCTGTCTCGCTAATTATTCGGACCATCTCAAGTCGAGATCATTGTACAGGCCTTTTCGGGTAGAGAATCGAATCATGCTCCCGCCCGGAAAAGGAACCGGATTGTCCTTCGAGTGGTAGCGCGGCAATCTCGGCAAGAATCTCTGCGGCGTTATCGTTCGACTGCGTAAAAAATCTCTTTCAGGTTTTCCCAACGCGGATTGGGCATACATCAATTTGATTTCGTTGAGCGCCGTGTTGCTTTTATCGATGATCAGCTTCCAGGCTTTTCAAATTCCTGCTTATATCCGTCCCAACGCTTCTTCAATTCGGCCATGAACTGAATGAAAGCTGACTCCATTCTGATCCGGTCGAGATGTGGATCGCGCGCGAAGAGCGGATAATTCGGCATTCCCGTATCAGCCGTCGTCCGCAGCCACTTGACTGCCTCATCAGTCTTGCCGTCAAGCGCGTAGACCGAAGCGATGTCGTAAGTCACGTGATGGTACGATCGGTTGTTCCGCGCCTGCTCGAGGATGCCGGGGACTCGAGCTTCGGCCTCTTGGAGTTTACCTTTCAAAGCTAAGACCAAAGCTAGCGCGCTTCTGGCGCGGAGGTCTCCTGAATTTTTTGCCACCGCTCTTTCAAGCAGAGTTTGAGCTTCATCAAGTTGGCCCTTCTCAATCAGCGCGAGCGCTGGTCCCGGCTGGTCAAAGAAACGGCGTTGCGTTTCTATTGCCTCATCGAGTCTGCCATACAGCACGTAAGCTTCGACCAGACGCGCCTGCCTGTGGGTATTAGTCGGATCAAGCTCTAAGGTTCGCTGTGTCTCTCGCAAGCCCTTTGCCTGATCTAATCCCAGGTGGTCGTAAATAATCCCGAGTTCGTAGTGCCCAGCAGTAGGATTGAGCGCTGAAGCCTGACGTGCTTCCCGTGCCGCCCGCGCGAGGTCCCAGCTTCCATACTTGCTGAAATAATACTCGAATCGTACCGAATGGATTTCCGCCAGTTGTGGATCGAGCGACTCGGCTTGCTCCACGCTCTGCTGCGCCAGTCCTACCCACGAAGGGTTATCCGGGTCATTGAAGTTCGCCATCCACATGTAGCTCTTTGCCAGCGCCGCATAAGCCAGCGCGTATTTCGGGTCGAGTTCAACTGCCTTTTGAAATAAGTGATCGATGCCTCGACGGGCTGAACGTCGCCTATCATGATCTTGGGTGACCCGTGTTGAAAGAAACTTGAGCGATACCTTGCGATGGAGCTTTGTATCTTCAGCCAGATAGACTCGTCCCATGCCACCTTCGCCAATCAATGAGACGATGCGGTAGCGGCCGACAGTCTGACCTACTATTAGCTTGCGATCCTGCATCAATAAGTCTGCCGCGGCTTGATAGGCGGGCTGATCCACAAAACCGGTTTCTTCGTGAGATTTAATCAACGATTCAACGGCTTGACGCAACGACGCGTCACCGTCGCAGGCGCGATCAAGATACGCGCGTCGTTCGTCAGGCCCAAGCGCCACCGCCGCGTGAAAGATCTCTTTCAGATTTTCCCAGTGAGGGTCAGGCATTGCTTTGATCGATCAGCCACCGAACGAAGAGGATAATAGAAGGAACAGTCGCGTACTTTTCGGAGATTCTGATCATGCCTCACCCACTTTTCTCCGATGCCCTGCGAGAGGAATTCCCTCATGCGGCGCTCATCTCGTTCTTTAGCCACGCCCGCGCGAATGTCCAATCACGCATCACCGTTCCTGGTGAAACCTTCAGCACTTCCGCAGTTTCGTCAACGGTCAAACCACCAAAAAAGCGCAGCTCTACAATTTTGCTTTGACGCGAGTCAATTGCTTCCAAACTCTTCAACGCATCATCGAGAGCCACCACATTGGCGGCCTGCTCCTGTGCCACGTTCGTAGCTTCATCGAGCGAAACTTGAATAGTGCCGCCTCCGCGCTTTGCAAAGTTTCGCTTGTGCGCCTCGTCAACCAGAATGCGCCGCATCAGGCGTCCACCAAAATACGACGCATCAACTGCGCGGCAATGCCAAAGAAATGACGACAGTTCTGCCAGCGAACATGTCTTTGATCAACCAGCCTGAGATATGCCTCATTAACCAGCGCGGAGCTTTGCAGCGTATGACTGGGACTTTCGCGCCGCATGTAGCGACCGGGCCAGCCGATGAAGTTCGTCATAAAACAACGGCGTCAGTTGGTCCAGCGCCGCCTCATCACCTTTGCTCCAGGCTATCAGCATCTGTGAAACACGCCATCACAGTCGCCAAGGAGGTCTCCAAGAAACAGTGACGAGCAGGAGCAGACGAAGCCAAGTGCCGTCCTAATACGTGGGAATGGCTTAACAACACAAGATGATTCCGAGCACGAGTCCGCGGGAGCCCGTATGACTATTCGAGTTGCGAGGTTTTATGAAGACACTCAAACGACGGGAAATTTACGCCAACGATCATCTGACTTGACCATCTACTATAGTTTTTATGAGTGGTTTGACGGGCGTATTCCAAGTGGCCAATACGTGGACAAAAATAACTGCATGCAACGGATATCTGATGGTAAGAAATGGGAAGGAACAGGAAAAACCCTTAAAATCTCTTGGTGGCTGCAACTTTCGAAAAGGCAATAACTTACGTTCTTGCCGAGAGTCCAATTCGCAATGCTGAGGTCAGGGGGTTCGAGTCACCTCTTCTCCACCAAATAACGCTCCAATCTTCAAACACTTACAGCCAGAGGTTAACTGTCGCTGTTTTTTCCTTGTGACGCCGTTGTGACGCGGCTTGTGAGAAATCTGCACGCGAAGGATTCGAGCTTGGATGGAAGCGCGCAAGAATCCGAAGACGATTCATTTGACGCTCACCAAAAGTACAGGTCCAGAAGAGCGCCGATACTCCTACACCTAAACCCGTTGCTCGCGGGCTTCAGATCGATTATTTCGATCTATTTGGGATGGCCACAGCCCACTTGAAAGATTCTTAAAAACCAGCATTAATCCCCGCTC
>DASWDX010000049.1:0-10901 GCA_036395055.1 Pyrinomonadaceae bacterium
CGAATCGCCAGAAGCAACGCTTCAAAGAAGTCTCCGAAGTTGACATCGGATACGGAGTCAAGGAGCTGGGAAGATTTCGCGCGAACATCTTTCAACAGCGCGGCACCGTGAGCCTGGTGTTACGCGTTATTCCTGACCAAACAAAGAATTCGGCGGAGCTGGGCTTGCCGCCGGTAATCGATCGCATCACCGAGGAGCGTCGCGGGTTGATTCTTGTAACTGGGGCCACTGGTTCCGGGAAATCCACCAGCCTGGCGGCGATGATTGACAGGATAAATGCGCGCCGCAGCGGACACATCGTTACCATTGAAGATCCTATCGAGTTTCTTCATCGCGACAAACTGTCCTTCGTGACGCAACGCGAAGTTGACGTCGATACCAGGTCCTTTGCTGAGGCTTTGCGCGGAGCCTTGCGGCAGGATCCGGACGTGATACTTGTCGGGGAAATGCGCGACTCCGAAACGATTGAAACCGCCTTGACCGCGGCGGAAACTGGTCACCTGGTGCTTTCGACGCTTCATACACTCGATGCGACTGAAACCGTAATGCGCATCGTTTCGTCATTTCCTTCGCACCAGCAGAAGTCAGTGCGCATCCAGCTGGCGGGCATCCTCAAGGCAGTGGTGTCGATGAGACTGGTTCGCGCTGCCAAAGGAGCCGGTCGCGTACCTGCGGTGGAAGTGATGGTCTCAACCGCGCTCATTCGCGATTACATAATCAACGAGGAAAAGACTTATTTGATTCGTGAGGCAATTGCGGCGGGAGCCTCTCAATATGGCATGCAGACTTTTGACCAGTCGTTGTTTCACCTCGTTCAGTCGGGGCTAATCTCGATGGAAGAAGCGTTGCACAACGCCAGCAATGCTGATGAGTTCAAAATGCGCGCTTCGGGAATTCTCTCAGCCGAACAGGCAATGAGTACCATGCGCTCCGCCCCCGGTACCGCCCCAGCGGCTCCGGCAGCTTCCGGCAACCGTGATAAGGAAAATATCTTTGTGAAACACTGATGCGGTGGGCGGAGGGCAGTGGACAGCAGTTTGTCCAAAGTCCAATGTCCAATGTCCAAAGTCTGCCCATCGACAGAAGTTTGAAACATTGGACTGGACTTTGAACCTCCTTGTCGTTTCGACCTTGGACTTTGGACTTTGGACTTTCTTCTGTCCACTGCCCACTGCTGACTGCCCACTGATCATCGCTCACCGCCCACTGCTCACTGCCAGGCTCGAAAGCGGTGGCTGCGGCAGGCCAAAGTTTTGCGGATTCTCGCCGATAATAGCAGCGGCGAAGAATCTCGGCACGTAACCCGCGTTCTCGTTGCGAAAGGTTTCATCCAATGTTTCGCGGTGAGCAAAAAGCGTCCAGAAATTTCTTTCGTAATTCTGCGTGCCTCTTAATTCGCGCAAAGTGTTTCGCACCCATTCCGGCCCACGATTGTAGCTAAGCAACACCAATGTCACGCTTTCCGAGTCTTCTCCAAGTTCGGCCATGCGATCTGCGATGTAGTGGGCGGCGGCGGGCGTCATCTTTTCCACGTCACACATGTCCTCGCGCGCGACTCCGTAGTTCTCCGCGGTCTGCGGCAGAAACTGAAACAGACCCCTGGCGCCGATACTATTCTCATAACAATTTCGATATGCCGACTCGATCACTGGCAAATAAATTCCAATGATGACCGGAACTTTGCGTGCTTCAAAGGAACGAGCAATCAACGGCACGTACGGCCGCGCCCGACCGTAGACCACGCTCATGCTCTCCGAATCCAGATCGGCTGAGCTGTTGAGAGCGGTGTAGTGATCGACATAGGACTTGATAACGCGCACGGCATCTTCGTTAAGCTTTACGGGACGGTCGCCCATCATGGTGGAAATGCGCTGCTCCTGGGCGTCAACAAAAACCAGGCGTTCCGTATTACTCATCTGTGAATAGAGTTTTCCTGTTGCGGCAGCTTCCGATGCGGTAACAGACCTTGGCAGTGCTGCTGATCGTCGATAAAGAACGGACGCGACGGTTGCCGCTAACAGCAACAACATTACGCCAAGTAGCGGCCAAACATAATGAGAGGATGGGGCTGCCTCAAGCGTATGACCGGCGGCTTGCACAGGGTTCGCTATTCTGGCGCCGGGCAAACCACTTTTGACCTGTTCTCTCGCGTTTTTCAATTCTCCCAACAGCTCGTTTGCAGCGTGATAGCGGTCCTTCACATCCTTGCGCAAACATTTGCTAACTAATTGCTGCAAGAGCGGCAGTGCTGGATAAGCATTCGAAACTTCGGAAAGCGGCGGAGGTTCGCGATCCAGAATTGCGACCATCGTGTCCATGCGAGTAGCGCCGGTAAAGGGCAGGCGCTTTGTCAGCATTTCATAAAACACAACGCCCAGACTCCAGATATCGGTTCGCTCGTCAACCGGAAGAGCGCGCGCTTGTTCAGGCGACATATAGTTAACCGTTCCCATCACCAGGCCCGCTTCGGTGTGTGTCCTGATGATCGATTGAGTTTCATTCGAGTGATCAGGTGTGTTTGGCTCCATCAGTTTGGCGATGCCGAAGTCAAGAATCTTCACCAACCCATCGGTGCGTTGCATGATGTTCTCAGGCTTGATGTCACGGTGTACGATGCCGGCGGCGTGGGCGGCGGAGAGGGCCGAAGCAACTTGCGCTGCGATATCCAAGACTTCTTCAAGCGACAACTTCTGATTCCTGACCAACTCACGGATCGTTTGTCCATCGATAAACTCAGTGGCGATAAAATAAACTCCGTCACTCTCTCCCACTTCGTGAATTGTGAGGATATTTGGATGGTTTAGCCCCGAAGCAGCGCGCGCTTCCCTTTGAAAGCGGCGTAGGCGAGTATCGTCCGACGCAAAGTAGGTCGGCAAAATCTTCAGAGCAACAAGGCGTTCGAGCCGCGCATCCGCGGCAAGATAGACTTCACCCATTCCCCCAGCGCCCAGTCGCTCGATGATTTTGTAAGGCCCGATAGCGCATCCGATCTTTTGGTCAGCGCCGTCGCCGACTAAGACGTGCGCATCTTGAGCGAGCGCGGGCTGTTCTATGAAGTCTCCGGCTTCGTCGTAAGCGTTAACGAGTGATGTTGCTTCTTCCCTTAACTGCTCATCGCCTGCGCATGCCTCATCGAGAAATGAGGTGCGCTCCTGCGGTGGACAATCAAGCGCCCGCTGCAACAAGTCCTCGACCCTTTGCCATTGTTCAGGTGTCATACAAATTCGTAAATCGTGAATTGTAAATCGTAAATAGAGAAAACCGATGTTTCTATTTACGATTCACGATTGACGATTCACTGCTTTGAACAGCCAGGCTTTGGCTGCCCGCCAATCGCGCCGCACCGTCATCGGTGAAACTTCCAAGACCTCCGCAGTTTCAGCGAGGTTCAGCCCACCGAAGTAGCGTAACTCGACGACACGACTCTTTCGCGGATCGAGTTTCGCTAATTCATCCAACGCTTCATTAAGAGCTAACAACTCAGCGGCGCGTGGCTTCGACATCAGGACCGCTGCTTCCGTTGCGAGGGCCGCATCAAAAGGAACCCGTTGCGCCTCACCGCCGTGTTTGACATATTGCCGCCGTCTCGCGTAATCGATCAGAATGTGGCGCATTACCTGAGCAGTCACGGCGAAGAAATGGGTGCGATTCTGCCAGTTGATTTGCTGCTGACTCGCCAAACGAAGATAGGCCTCGTTGACGAGCGCGGTAGTTTGCAGCGTGTGGCCTTCCCGCTCGCGCTGCACGTAGCGATGCGCGATGCGTCGTATCTCGTCATATACCAACGACGTCAACTTATCGAGTGCGGCTCTGTCTCCCTGTTGCCATTCGATTAGCAGGCCCGTCAGGTCGTCGGAAGAAACGGTCGTCATCAGGCGGCGATTCTAACATCGCTTGTCCACCAAGCTTCAGTTTGTCTTAATGCCGTTTGAGATTTGCTGCAACCGAAACGAAGTTCGTCGAACTTTGATGAACACTTTCGCGACGATTTCTCGCTTGCCAGTTTTCCTTAATGAACACTTACGGCCCAGTTTCTCGCTTAACTAGACGAAGGGTTTTCTGGAAGAGAACCCTCGAATATTTTGCAAACAGATGAGGAACCAAAAAAATGAGACTTCGAAATAAGCTGCTCCCACTTTTCGCCCTGCTACTCTCTTTAACAATCAACACCCACCTACATGCGCAAACCACGCCCTCCGGTAAGGGTTATCAACAGATGACGCCGGCCGAGCGCTCGGCGTTTGTGGCTGAACAAGCGCGACGAATTGGACGCGAGATGTCGGGAAATGAATATGAATTTACTTCGGACTTCGTGGCAGACATCCAGCAGGCAGTCAATCAATACGCTCGCCGAATCGGCAACAACGGCGGCGATAGCCCGGGTAAGGGGGACGCAGGTTTAGTGTTTGAGCGAGGTCAGGCTCAGGCGCCGGCGCTGATTGCGACATTCAAGTCTCGAAAAGTATCACCGCTGATCGGGCTTTACATTCCATGGATCGAGTCGGAATACGTAAACATTGAATCGCCAAACTCCGTTGGCGCGATTGGCATGTTTCAGTTTCTTCCCAAAACGGGCGAGCGCTTTGGCCTATCGCCGCAGGACTTATTGGACGTGGGGAAATCGGCGGCTGCGGCAGCGCGTTATATAAGCGACAGCCTGGAACAATTCAAGACTGATCCCATGAAGGAAGCACTGGCGCTGCTGGCATATAACCGAGGCGAACAGAAAACCGCGCGCGACCTGAAATTTCTTATCAACGAGCAAAACAGGCGGTGTAGCATCTGTGCTCTCACCGCCGATCGCAGCAAACTGGACGAGACGTTTCGCTACGAAAACGTGTTCTACGTGCCGCGCTTTTTTGCCGCCGCCATCATCGGGGAGAACCCGCAAGCGTTTGGCCTGCAAATGCAACCGCTGTCGTCTAACTAGCCACTGCATCGATGACCACTTCAGAAGCTGGCTCAGGGAGACTTTTCCCAACTCTCTATGCATCGGATTCACAAGACGGTCAGACGAGCATCCACGGAAGACTTTTCGCTCATTAATTTCTTTCATCATAATCTGTCATCACAATTAAGGGTAAATTTCCTTGGTCACGCTTTGAGGAGTTCTCATTTCGTGTGGTGGGCCAAATGACAAATAAGGCGCGTATGATGGGCGAAGCATTCGTTGAAATCGATTTCGCCCTGCAGTAACTCCGGCCGCCTCCAAACTATGAAACGCGCATGCGCCGCATCACGCGTATTCCCGCGCGCCAATCCTCGTTGATGTCGAAGCGATAGATTTCAATGTCGGGAGCGATTGCGCGCGCCAATGCGTTAAATGACGGGTGGACTCTGAGCGTAGGTGCAACCAGGTAGACCAGCGGAGATTCGTTTCTAATTTTTCTGTCGCCAAAAAGTTTTGCCCGCGCAATGTGGCCACGACGACGATGCGCTTCAACACGTTGCCAATAGTCGGCTCCCTGCAAAACATGCTCGCGCGCCTCTGAAACCTTAAGCTCGATAACGGCCAATCTTCCATCGTGCCTCAGGGCCAGCAGGTCAACAGGACGAACGCCAAGCACGCCACCTCGAGCCGTTCTAAATTGCGCGTGCAGTGGTGCAATGATTAGACCGGGATCGAGCCGGGTGATATCGCGGCGCAACAGCGATTCGAGCCAGGCCTCAGCGGCATTTCTGTAAAGCGCGTGGTGATGATCAGAAGCGTTGGCCGATCGATGTTCAACTAAATCAGTTAACAGGCTCATCCATTTGTTTTCAGTCTTTTCCTCAAGCAAATGCCGCCGCGAACCTTCGACGCCAAACCAAAGTCGCTCGCTTCCCATCACGCGGCGCACACGCGAAAACGGCAGGCCAAAATAGCGCAGCGTTTCGCCGTGCCGCACCCTCACCACATCAATCGCCTCAGGAGCAAGGGAAATCAATCGCTGCGTAATTTCGCTTGATTCCGCGGCTGGAACCGGTGGAAAGCGAGCCAATCTTCGCTTCCAGAGATCATCGCGTTCGGGAATCTCCACCGGCCTCATCTCAGTTAACTGCTCATCGACTTCATAAACAGCAATTGCTTCACGCCGACTCGGGCGCAACAACGCGATGCGTTGGGCCGTTGGCTTAACCAGATGACGGTCAACGACCAGCCAGAGCCGCTGAATGTAGGGAGGCCGAGCGCGCTCACTAGTACGGTCAAACCACATCAGTGACGAAGAAAGAAAGGCATCTACGTCGCTTGGCTGACTGGCAACAACAGATCCCATGACAGCTATGCGTTGATGCTTTTGTCGCATAAGAATTCGCGCGTAGCGTCCCGGCTGTCCGCGTCTCGCGCCTGGACTCAGCGCCGCGCGTTCAAGCTTGGCGCCTGTTTGAAGCGAGCAAGCGAGTTTACCTAGTTGTTCGCAACGCGCCTGCCGCGCAGTCTTCACTGTCAACGCAATCGCGCTGGCGGCCGCGCGCGGGACAAGTTCAATCAGGGGCCGCTCAGCGCCCATCCGGCGTGAGGCCTGTAGCAACAACTTTTCACCCGTCCATTCCCAGGAAAAAATTTTCCAGGAGCGACTTCCCTTCTCGGTCCATGACGTGAGAATTACCCGTCCGTGGGCAACTGCAATATCCAACTCGCTTCGCCTGAGTGCATGAGTGTCTCCGTCTTTTAGCGTGCAGAACCATTCGGCGTGCGCTGCCAGCAGTTCGGCAATTTTCGATCTCGCCGCTTCGATGCGTGCTGGTGTGTTAACGCGTTCGGGCATTGGCGACCATGTCAAGCCGGAAGCAGCAGCGACCGGGTAGTTGCGTAGCGACGAATCCTTGGGGAATTCAATCCGTTGTTGTTTGAACGCGAAACGACCCGGTCGGTATTGCTGCCGGTTCTGATAGGCGGTGGATCGAGGGTGAAAAGCGGTTTCGTAAGCGTATTTCGCCGTTACTTCTACCGTGTGCTACCATTTTTAGTCAACAAAATTCGCCCAACAACTCGCTAACAAACTGGCAATGAAAAACGTCTACCTTGCAGCATCCGTGCGCACGCCTATCGGCCGCTTTGGCGGAACACTGGCCTCGTGGACCGCAGCGGACCTCGGTGTTGCGGCGGCAAAGGCGAGTCTGGAACGCTCGCAACTGCGTCCGGATCAGATTCAGCAATCGATCTGGGGCTGCGCGCGACAAGCCGGTGGTGGACCAAATATTGCCCGGCAGATCACTTATCGAGCGGGAGCACCGGAAACGATAGCCGCATTTACGATTAACCAGGCCTGCGGGTCGGGCCTGCAGGCAATTATTCTGGCGGCGCAGCAAATCATGCTCGGGCGTGCTGAGATAGTGCTCGCTGGTGGCACCGAGAGCATGTCCCGCGTGCCCTACTTCGCGGAAGGAGCGCGCTGGGGAATGCGCATGGGAAACATGGAGCTCGTCGACGGTATGTATCGCGATGGTTTCAACGATCCCTTGTCGGGATTAGTGATGGGAGAAACTGCGGAGAATCTCGCGCGTCAATACGAGATTTCACGCGACGAGCAGGATGAATATGCGCTGCGTTCTCAACAACGCGCGCAAGCCGCGATCGAGTCAGGACGTTTTGATTCAGAAGTTGTTCCGCTGGAGATCAAAGGCCGCAAAAGTGAAACAGTTAACTTCGGACGTGATGAACACCCTCGAGCCGGAACAACAAAGCAGGACATAGTCAGGTTGGCGCCCGTATTTGCTAAAGATGGCACTGTGACTGCCGGAAACTCTTCAGGAATAACGGACGGTGCGGCGGCCGTAGTGGTGATTAGTGAAGAGGCATTGGAAAAATCAGGCACGGTACCCCAGGCGCGCATCGTTGACTACGAAGTAACGGGCGTAGCGCCCGAGATCATGGGCATTGGTCCTGTGCCCGCAATCCGATCTTTGTTAAGCAGACAAGAACTTCGGCTCAAGGACATCGATCTCGTCGAACTCAACGAGGCTTTTGCGGCGCAAGTGATCGCTTGTGATCGCGAGCTTAGCTTCGATCCAGCGCGACTAAACACAAACGGCGGCGCCATCGCATTAGGCCATCCTATCGGTTGCACCGGTGTCCGGATAACCACAACTTTGCTGCATGAAATGAAGAAGCGTGGCGCCAGGTTGGGCCTATCGACTCTCTGCGTAAGCGGAGGCATGGGACTGGCGATGCTTGTGGAGCGTGTATGAACCGGGAAGTTTTAGCAGAGTAGCAAAGCCAACCTCGAGCTGGACAAGTAGCATCCCAACGGACGGTTTCGTGCGGCAGCTACAATCAAGAAAGGGTTTTTTCGATGGTGAAAGATAATATTTTGAAATCATTCGGGGTGGCACTCGTATTTTGTCTTGGCGTTTCGTTGATCGTCTTTGCGCAGCGAACTCGTACCTCTTCCGCTCCCACGCAGGCGCCGACGCTACTCTCGTCCTTGCCTCCTTCTGACGCCGTCGCTCTTATCAACGTAAATCGCGTGCTCGATGAAGCGCTGCCGAGACTCCTCGCCGAGAATCCTGCAAAGCTCGCCGATGTCACCGCCGAGTTAGCGAAGTTTAAGAGTCAAACCGGTCTCGATCCTCGTTCGTTCGACCAGATCGCTTTGGGCTTGAGTTACAAATATCCAAGGGAAGGCATTACCAAAATGTCGACAGCGGTGCTTGCGCGGGGCACCTTTAATGCCGGGGCGATGGTTGCGGCAGGCCGGCTGGCGGCGAGTGGTAAGTATGTCGAACAAAAGTATCAGGGGAAAACGATCTACATTTTCAGTCTTGACCGGCAGATCAGGCTGTTCGGTTTATGGGACATGAAGGTGAGGGACCTCGCAGTCGCGACGCTTGATGGCAACACGCTTGCCCTTGGCGACGTCGAGGCCGTACGGGGCGTGATCGATGCGAACAGAACTCGTAAGCATGCCAACCCGGAATTGATTGCGCTTGCCGGTCGTGATCCGAATGCCATTCTGGGATTTGGTGGCAACGTTTCGGCCACGCTGCTCGAAAATCTCAGTCTCAGCAATGATAGCGTCGCGCGCGAATTGACAGCGGTGCGTCAGGTTTACGGAACCCTGGGAATGACAAGTACCGACCTGGAATTAATGATGGCCGCTCGCACGGTTGATAGTTATTCGGCGAAGAATCTCGGCGACACTGTTGAAGGACTGAAACAGTTTGGCGCGTTGTTCATTAATCGACTCTCCGCCGCCAAGGGCACGCTCGCACGAACGGCGTTAAATAATTTGAAGGTTACCACGGTGGGAAATGAGCTTCAGATCAGAACTGCCGTCGCGCAGTCGCAAGTCTCGCCTTTGCTGCGCGGGTACTAATTGAAAAAGTGAAGAGCGAAAGGTGAAGAGTGAAAAGGGTTATCCTTCTCTTCACCCTTCACCTTTCACCTTTCGCTCTTCACTCTTCTAACTTATTTCGTCGGAATTGGAAATTGCGGGCGCTGCGTAACGGGCTGAATTTCAGGTTCGCTCTCTTCCAGGCTGGCTAGAACCTCCTGGTATACCTTGATTTTTCCATCCTGCTTCATGCGTTGCTGAACTGCGCTGATGTAATCCTCGTATACCTGGTTCTGTCTCGTCGAAAGCATTGTTCGAGTCAACTGCTCTCTCTGCTTGGCAAACTCAGCAAGGTCAGCCTCGTGTCGGTTCGTAACTCCCAACACCACCCAGGTATCGCCTACCTTCACCGGACTCCGGGATACCTCGCCGTTCTTCAGCGCGTAAATGGCTTCGTCGAGCGACGGACTTGTTCCTGCCTTTCCCAATGCAGCACCGAGCTTGTAATCGGCCTCAGTTGCGACTTCAAATCCGTTTTTCTCAGCCGCGGTTTTTAGATCCGCGGAGCTGCCTGCTGACGACGCAATGTCCCTGGCTTTCTGTTCCAGTTGCTCCTTCGCACGTTGCTGTTGGACCGTTTGGGCAACTTTAGTTTTGATTTCTTCAAAGTCGGGAATGCGTGGTTCCTTCTTCTCAATCAGCATCGGGATGGCAAAACCACCCTTGACGCCTGTTCGTTCCCCAACGTCGTTCGCATTGTTGAGAGGAGCAATTACGGCTTCAAACTGCTGACTGCTGCCAATGTCCGGCACGTCGTCGCCGGGCTTAATGAAAGGGGTCTCTTTAACCATTTCGCCAGGCTTCATGTTGGCTTCAGCGGCCAGCTCTTGTGCAACCTTCTGCGGATCCTTCGTTTCCTTTAAACGATTCTGGGCGCGTTCGGCAAGTTTGGCCGCCGCCCCGTATCCTTTCCGATTCCGCAGGGAGGCCAACAGGTCCAGCTTCGCTTCCTCGAAGGTCTTAGGCACTGCCTCGCCCCGACGCAGGATGTACCAGTTGCCACCATACCTGATCGGAATATCCGAAACATCGCCAGGCTGCATGTCAACGGTGCGATCATAAAGGGCATCAACTTTATTCGGATTTTTTTTGACCGGCCGCGCCAGGTAACCATCATTCTTAGCTGTTGCCGGGTCTTCGGAATTCCCGCGCGCGAGGTCAGCGAAAACCTTTTCGCCAGTTTCCGGGCTGGCTGCACGAGCTTTCTCGATTAGTCCTTTGGCCTTCTGTTCCACCTGCGCATCGAGATCTTTGCGCGCAACCTTCAAAAGAATCTGTTGTACTTTTACGCCGGCCTGCTTGTTCTCAGGAGTCAGTTTTTCAAACTCATCACGCAGGTCCTTGTCTGAAACCTGAAGCTTCTCACCCGCTTTGGATTGGTCGATGTAAACGTAACGAATTTTTTTTTGTGGCTCGGGGATATTAAATTCAGCCTTGTGCTGGTCGTAATAACTCTTCAGCTCCTGGTCAGAAGGTTGGATCTTCTCGGCAAGCTTATCTGCTGATATGACTGCATAAGTAACATCAAACGTGGAGTTCGTGCGTTTGTAGTCTTCCTCCACTTCGTCGTCCGAAACTTTGACC